>DATMSC010000342.1:0-2074 GCA_035565595.1 Longimicrobiales bacterium
AATGACTTCCGCGCGAAGTCTTGACGGCCGTCGCGGGGTGAGTATCTTCGGTTCTGCGAAGAGAAAACAGGAACGAGGTGACCGCAAGGTACCGGATACAGAAACCGCAGATCGCATTGACGATCGCCCCCGGGCGTGGTCTTCGGACCGCGATTCCCGGGGGCGATCATCGCTGTGCGGAGGAGCGCGGCGCTGCCTGCACGGCGCGCACAGCGGGCGGTGATAACCTCGATCGGTACGCCTCCGTAGCTCAGGGGATAGAGCGTTGGTTTCCGGTACCAAAGGTCGCAGGTTCGATTCCTGTCGGGGGCGCGAGCGAGCGAGAGAGTCCGTAGAGACAAGGGGTCGCGGGGCACTGAGTCCTCGTGGCCCTTTTCTCGTGACAGCACTTCCCTTGCAGATCAACCGGGGCACGCCGTACTCCTTCCGGCACTGCGCCCGTGGAGGCGTGCGTCGCCGGCGACTGGCCCAAGCGTAGAGCTGCGCCGAAATTGGCAACTTACTTCATCCAGGTATACCGCGTTCGTATACGGGGATGAACATGGGCCTCGGCGCTGCGCGCCACTGGACGGCGATCCCACGCGCGATCGCGGTTACCACCATTGCGGTGCCCGAGCTCCGACAGCCGGTGAGACTCGACGGCCGAGGCACCGTGCACATGATCCCACGCGACCTCGACCGGGTGGAGCGCAGCTCGAGGACATCGAGCTCGGCGAGGGCCTGGTCACCACGCCGCGTCAGACGATGTACGACCTGCTCATGAGGCCCAACCAGGGCAAGCTGCCGGATGCCGCTCGTGATGCCGCGCGGAATTTCCGCGGGCAGGTGAGCGGCGATGATCTGGCAGAGATCTGCGAGTGGTACGGCCGGGCGAACGACGCAGTCAAGAAATGGTCCGCGACCTCAGGAATGGACTCTTTCGTGCCTGAACGGACGATCCCCCGAGCGTTTGCGCTTGGCGGTGGTTTTGATGGCGCGCAGGTGGCTTTCGGCGAACACGCGACCCTCTCGAGAGGCTCTTCGCCGACGTGCCAAGCGAGCGGGATCGGGAGGGTTCGCTCGCACATCAGTGCGTCATCACGACGACGCCAGAGCACGCAGCGAACGTCGTGAAGGAAGCGATCACAGCGCTCTCGTCATGACGACGACGGTTTAGTCGATGTCGAGGCTCATGGCGCGGCCTTCGTCATGCGGCCCTTCCTCGACGACGGAGTGCGCGCACCTTGCCGAACGAATCCGACTACACCCACCTGGACGGCTTCTCGACCGCCGACACGGCAGGGCCCTTGAAATTCCACCGCTCGCGGCCGCCGCCAAGAGAGCAGAGGAAGCGCTGCCAGCGACCTCATACCCCTCGCGACCTCAAGGACACCGTCGCCGCTTCCCGCAAGGTGTGAAGAGATCGGCTCGCCGGGCCGGTCTGTTCGCGTTCCGGCGCCGACGACGTCAGCGTCGAGGGACTTCGGCGCTCTCGCCCGCCCCTGACGCGGTCGTGGGCAGGGTGTGGGTGTGCGCGGCGGCAGCCGCGGCTGCGTCGGCGAGCGTTCCGCGCGGCATCCGGTGCTTCCTCAACAGGAAGGCCATGAGTACGCCCGCGATGCTGAGTCCGGCCATGACCCACGACGCGGCGGCGAGCCCCGAAGCCAGGGCCCCGGACATGTCGACGCCCGCGTCGGTCCGCGAGGTGATGACCGAGGAGTAGATGGTGGCGGCCATGGCGGTGGCGACGGCGGCGCCCACGTAGCGCGCCATGTTCGAGACGCCGGATGCGGCACCGACCTGCTCCTGCGAGACGGATGCCGTCGCGGCGGCCGACGCGGGGCCGTTCGACAGTCCCATGCCGACCGCGATCGCGATCAGCGGCAGGACGAACGAGAGGTACAGCCACGACGGCTGCACGAATCCGACGACGGCGAATCCGATCGCCGTGATCAGGAAGCCCAGCGCAACGACCTTCCGCCCGCCTATCTTCGCGGCGAAGCGCGGCACCAGCGGTGCCACGACGACGAGCCCGACCGTGGCGGGGAGCATCGCGAGTCCGGCCTGGAACGGAGTCATGCCGAGGGCATCGGGG
>DATMSC010000343.1:0-10767 GCA_035565595.1 Longimicrobiales bacterium
CTCGAGCGACGACAGCACCGACTGGCCGCTGTCCTCGGCCATCACCTCGTGGAAGCGCGGGAACTTCGCGTAGGGGACGCCGCCGCCGTTCCTGAAACATTCGACGATGTCGTCCTCGACGCCCCCAAGTACGGCAATGTACTGGGTGAAGACGGCGATGTTGTCGGCGGCGGCGGCCCGGGTGAGGAACGCGGCGTGCTCCGGCGGGAGGGAGAACTTCCCCGTCGCCGGATCCGCGTCGACCACCCTGGCCGTGGTCAATGCGCCGAGCCACTCGCGAACGTAGCGCTCGTTCAGGCCGGCGTGGGGGCTGCCAGCTCTTCGGAAGTCACGGGCGGCAGCTTGCTCATGGTATCGAACAGCCCGGTGCGATGGCCCACCGAAATCATCAGACAGAGGGCGCCGTTGTTGAGCGCCGAGATCAGATTGCCGGCGAAAGCCTCGGCCTTGGCCTGGTCGAACTGAGTCACTGCATCGGTTGTTGTCATGGGAGTCACCTCCTTGATATCTGACGACGTTGACTTTCACAGCTCCATTGTGGCCCGCGACTCCGCCGGGACGCTCATCGGCGCCCTCGATATTCAGCGCCAACAAGTCGGACCCGCGGGGGAAGGTGCAGGCGCCAGATATGACGCACGTTCATGCGCCAATGCGACACACGAGAGGCGACCTGCGAGTCCGCCTGAAGGACGCCCCGCTCCCAAACGGGGACGGGGTATCGCGCGATGCCCAGGTGCGGGGAACGCCGGCAGCAGACTCCTCCCAGCGGTCCACACCTTCCGCCCTATTTCGTTCGATGAATTGGGGCTGTGGCCACTCGCCGGCAGGCGATGTGCCATTCGTGATGATCAGAGCTTACAGGTGGGATAGCGGGGATTCGGCCCACGTGGCCACGCGGGCGATCGGGGCAGATCACGAGAGCTCGAGACTTGCGCGGCGTCAGAGACTGGTCGCGCCTTTCGGCGACGGCCGGCGCCCTCCGGCCCCGGACACGTTCCGTCGAGCCCGGGTCCTGCTCAGGACGCTCCGTCCTGCGATGTCAGCGCGGTGTTGTAGTGCAGCGCCAGATCGACCCAGTACCGGAGCGCCGCCTCCGTGCCCAGCGACTCTGCACCGACGTGCAGGTATCCGCGATACTCCCGCCCGCGCATGATCACGGTGCGACAATCACCTCGCCGGAGCAGGGCGTTGTGGAGCTGCGGGTCGATTCGACACATGATCCGGTCGGGCCGCGCGCCAATGCACAGCTTTCCGCGCACCAGGAACCCGAGGCTCCCGAACATCCTCTTCTCCTCGACGTCCGGGACGTGCGCCAATGCGGACCTGACGCGGTTCACCAGATCATCGGCTACGGGCATTCGTATCTCCCCACAACTACCTGGGCAATGTCGGTGTGTCGAATTGGATGACGAACGGCGGAAGGCAGCGATTAGTCGCGTCACGCGAATGCCGCCTCTCTGCCCCGCCCGGGACGCGAAATGAGAGCGCCGCCGCGCCACCGTTCGCCGACCCACAGAAGTAACATGAGGACGAACGGATTCGCCACCTGGAGCAGTACCAGCGGTGCGGTCCCTATCACGCCGCGGAGGAAGAGCATCACTGACCCCATCAGGATGGCGTGGCAGACGATGCCCGAGGCTACCAGCAGAGCCAGGGCGCCGTAACTCATCCGCCCGGGTCCGAAACACGCCCGGAAGACCCAGATCGACAGCGGGATGAAGACGACGACCGCGCTCAATGCCCCCGCGCCGTAGCCGCGCCCGGTGATGAACGGCACTGTGTGGAGGACGCCATTGACGAAAATGACGCCGTAGACGAAGAGTCCCACCAGCGGGTGACGTCGACTCAGCAGCGCTGCGAGCGGAGCCGCGACCCAGAACGCCGTAATGTTGACGGCAACGAAAAACAGCGGCGGTATGGAAGCGTCAGGGTACGGCGGCAGGCCCAGGATGGCGACGAAGTCCTGCGGGAATGCGTGCAGCCGCCCGCGCGCGTCGATCCCGTACTCCTCGACATTGTGGAGCAGGTACGCGGCGACACCCAGCCAGGAAAGCCAAGTGAGATCCCGCCAGCGCGGTCTCCCCGGATCGGCACGGAGGCGGTCGGTGCCGAAGAGCGAGCCGAGGAGCACTGCCGCGGCGACGGCGCCGATCCATGGGAAGTTCAGGTCGAACCAGCTCCACCCCGGAATCAGACTCGCCTCCCGCTCGAATTCGTCAGTCAGTGAACTCGCTGATACCAGAACTGCGCCGTAAGGCAGGTTGACGGCACCATCATCGTCGGCGCCGATGAGACAGGCCGCGGCGTTCAGCCGAACAACAATGACCGCCACCGTGACGGCGACGGCAGCCGGTACGCGTTCCCTGTCTTCACGGGCACAAACGCCTCAGGCCGCGTGAGGTCACGCCTCGTTGTAGGCCCCCTCCAGAGCTGCCACATCGAGCTTCACCATCTCCATCGCCGCCGCCATGACGGCCCGGACTTTCACAGCATCCGGATCGTTGATCAACTCCATGAACCGCCGCGGGACGATCTGCCACGACAGCCCGAACGGATCCTTGATCCAGCCGCACGCCGTGGGCGTTGCCCCGGCCGCGGTGAACCTTTCCCAGTACTCGTCGACCTCAGCCTGGTCCTCGCAATCCACGTAGAGCGAGAAGCCTTCGGAGAAGCTGAAATACGGACCGCCATTGTACCCCATGAAGCGCTGACCTCCGACGACGAACTCGGCCGACGTGATCGGACCATCCTCACCGGTGCGGGCGACGTGTCTGATCTCCGAGTTCGGGAAGGTGCGGATATAGAACTCCATCGCCGGCTCGAGCTGGTCATTGAACATCAGGAACGGCGTCACCTTGTCCATCGGAGATCCTCCTTCGTCACGGCAACCGTGATCAATGTGACGTGTCGCGAGGCGTCGCCCGGGGAAACGGCGCCCGGGGCGGGTCCTTCACGAAGCTGGTGATGGACCCGCGTCACGCGCCGGCGCCGAGCGTGGCGAGCAGCTCGTCCAGCTGCTCGAACTGCTCCGGGAAGGCACCCGTGCTCCCGGAGGAGATGGCTTCGTCGAGCGCTTCCTTCGAAGGATAGAGATCGCTCACCACGACCCGCGTCCTCCCGTCCACTTCTTCGAAAGTGACTGTCGTGACGGAGCCATCCTGATTCTCCTCGTTGCTCCACGAGAGGCGGACGGGCGGCGTCACCTCGAGGTACTTGCCGAAGAACGCGATCGGTTCCGGGTCCCAGTCGAACACCAGCCTGTACCCTCCCCCGACGCGAACGTCCATTTCGCACGACAGCAGCGTGAGGCCGATCGACTTCGGCACCCACCACAGCTTGAAGAGCTCGGGACGAGTCCACGCTTCGAAAATGAGGTGCGCCGGGGCGTCGAAGATCCGCGTGACGACGAGCTCGCGGTCGGACTTACGCTCCACAGTGGTCTGGTGCTTCATGAGGTTGGCTCACTTTCCCTGTTCGTGATCACCGGCCGTGTCGCGCCGCTTCAGCTCCTCGAGTACGTCATCCAGCGCCTCGAAACGCGCCGCCCAGAGCCGACGGTACTTCTCGATCCAGGCCGCCTCCTCTTCCAGTCGCCGCGGCCCGAGCCTGCACGTCCGGACGCGCCCCACCTTCTCCGTCGTGACCAGTCCCGCGCGCTCCAGGACGCCGACGTGTTTCTTCATCCCCGTCAGCGTCATGTGGAACTGCTCGGCCAGGTCCGTGATCGAGGCGTTGCCACGCCCGAGATACTCCAGCACACCTCGCCGGGTCGGGTCCGCCAGCGCAGCGAACGAGGCATCGAGATAGCTCGAATTATACTGAACCATACGGTTCAGTATTGTAGTCGCGAGGTGGTGGTCACGCAAGGCGGGGGGATGGGGCGGTGGCAGGCGGGATCGTTACGGCCGGATGAGGACCCGGATCAGGACGTGGATTACCGGTGACGGATTGGCGCCGCCGGTGCGGGGAGTGATCGTTTCGTTGATCGGTGTGGCGGTGTGCCCCCCCGTGGCGCCGTGCGTCGCGGTCCGGGCGAGGCCTATCGGTGTTCGGAGGTACGCGGGAGGAAAGAGCCGCTGGGCATCACGCGCGGCGGCCATGTGACGGTCAGGACTACCGTCGGCCGCGATCAGGACTCATTCCCGACCTCCGCACAGGTGCGAGAAAGATGCGGCCTGTTCAACGCCATTGGCACGGAGTTCGTCGCGGTTCATGGTTCTCTCTTTTCGCCTGAGCCCGGAGACAGGCCGCAGAGCCATGGCTCGCCGCCCCTGTGACCCGGCCCTGTTGGGCGGCGCCGTTACCTGATGCCCGTCACCAGATGCGTTCTGAAGGGTACGCGGACCCCTTCGCCCGTTTGGTACGCTGCCAGTCGCTCCGATACGTCCTGGACTACCGCCCGCCGCGCCTCCACCGATGCAGCGTCGAAGCCGGCCGACATCGGCGTCGCGCTCACGTGGCGCGGGACGAAATCATCGAGTCGCGGCACCTCGAGGTCGAGCTGCTTGGCGCTTACGTTCACGTTCTCGAACCCGGATTCGATCAGCAGCGCCCGGATAGTTTCCGGGTCCGAAAGGCCGAACGCAGCGCCCAGTCCTGCGGCTGTTTCGGCGCCGATGTTGTCGGTGACGGCGTCCACCAGCGCATGGAAGTAGGGGTTCTCCCGAATATCACACCAGAAACTGATGGCGACGCGGCCACCTGGCTCGAGGACCCGATACATCTCAGCCGCGGCCTGCGGCCGATCGTCCAGGAACTGGAGCGTTTGCGCGCACAGAGCCACGTTGAACTCGCCGTCGGCGAATGGAAGCTGGTACGCGCTGGCCTCGAACCATTCGATCACCGCTCCCCGGACACCGGCGGCCGATCTGGCGACGTCGAGCATTCCCGGATTGACGTCGACACCGGCGACGCGGCCAGACGATCCTACTGCTTCTGCGGTGAGCCGAGTCGCGGCCCCCGTTCCGCACCCGACGTCCACCACGCTTTCGCCATTTCGCAGTCCCGCCCACTCGACGAGGGCGCGTGCGGCGGGCCCGAGGATGACCGGCACAAGGATCCGCTCATAGCGCTCCGCGGCTTCACGGGCCAGTTGCCAATGCTTCGACGTTGCCATGAGCGATCTCCCTGATGACGAAGAACGTTCCCGGAGTTCGTCCGCCACAGCCCGGTGTACGCCTGCACTTCCCTGGCCCGCCCCTGAGCCAGGCAGGCACCGGTCTCGTCCCTGATCCAGATGTGAATGACCGGGTAATACTCCGGCGGTTCCACCGGGGTGCCCCGAGGATCAACCCTCCCGGTCGGCTCGCCGCGCGGTCGACGATCTCAGACATCTCATTTCGTGGCCCCCGTCCCGGCTAGCCCATGGCCGCGCACAGTTCGCGAACCACGCGGAACGCGTAGTCGTAGCCGTCGGGCCAGTGGCTGGCGCGCGGACCTGCAACGTTCGGGGTGGCGCGTCAACGCGACCGGCCAAACTCGGAAGCCAGTTCGGCGGCGCGCGATGGTACTACTTCCCTGGCATCGACGAGATGGAAGGGGCGACCCGGCTGAATGCAGCGCAGGAGGGTTTCAAGGGTACGACCGGAGAGCTGCCCGAAATAGAGGATGAGAGTGGCATCGCTGTCGAGCACGTTTCTCAGCGTGCGGTCGCTATAGCCCCTGCGCGGTGCCGCCTGGAGAGGGTGATGAGCCGGGACGACGCCGTCCTCCGCCAACCGGCCAGCAGGACACCAGCCTCCAACGGCGACGCCCTCCTCCATTGCCGCCTCCAGTGCCCCGCGATCTACGCGCGTTTGGCCACCCGAAATGATACGCATCGGTCTGCCCGGGGTGAATCAAGCGCTTTTGTCCGCCGCCACGCGTGTGCATGATCGGGCATGGCGGCGGAACTCGACCTGTGGCCACCCCGCGGAGCGGGGTTCAGACGCGGCGTCCCCGTGCGCTGAAACCCGGGCATGCTGGAAAACAGGTCGGGCCACCCGCCCAACGCGACAGCTCAGGCCCGCGAGGGTCGTGCCCGGGTAAACAGTAGCGCGTGGGTGGCGAGCACGATCGGGACGACGAAGGCCGGGAGCAACGCCAGCGGCAGCGTCGCGAACAATTTGCAGACTCAGGCACGGCGGGTCGAGTATTCTGTCGGCATGCTCGCGCGCGGCGGGAAGATCTACTGACCCACCGCTGCCGCGCGGGAAGATCCGGTCACCGTTCGATCGGTGCGTCCACTTCGTGCAGCGACTTGACCTTGCCGTCCTCCAGCCGCCAGATCGCCATCACCGCCCTGTCCACAGTCCCGCCGCCGCGCTTCTCGCCCGCGACCGTGTACGCGGTCACGACCCTGTCGTCGGCAGCGATCGGCTCTTCCCGGGCGGAGATGCGGAATCGCTCGTAGTCGCGCATATATCGGGCGAGGTGATCGGAATAGCCGCGGAGGTCGGTACGGCGACCGTTGGCCACGTGCTCGAAATCAGGCGCGAAGTACCGCGACAGGATGCGATCATCCAGGCGGTTCTCGGCGAACGCGTCGGTGATCTCGTTGACGATCCGGACGTTGTCCACGCTCCACCTCCTATCGTGGGTGAAGCCTGCAACAGGCGGACCAGCCCGGCCGCTGAACTCAGGCCGCCCACCGGCGGTAGGAGCCGATGCCCGCCTGCCCCGCCGCAAAGCTGCACGCGGATCTCACCGGCACGGGCATTCATCGCGGCGTCCGGAAGTCGACGCTCCCACCCATGACGACCTGCGTCCACCGCTGCGTGCGAGCCTCGCCGAGCACGCTGCTCGTGATCGCGACGCCCGTCCGCACTTCCAGCAGCACCTGCCGCCAGCCCTGACCCACGCGCGCGCCAGCCGAGAGCGTCGCGGCCGCACCGATGCGCGTTGGCGCCTCTGCCGGCTTCCCGACGGAGCGCGCGACCGGTCCGGCGCCCACGGCGACCTACGGCGAGACGACCTCGCCCGGAACGACATACTCCGCATGCGCGAGGAATCCCACGGGGCGCAGCGGCCCTTCCAGCTCCGCGCGCGCCTCCGACGCACCAGCGCTGATCACGGCAAACTCGGCGCGCCACGTCAGCCCCGGGCCCGCGTCCGCGGGCCGCCCGCGCTCGAATCCAACGGCCGCTGCGACCCCGATCGGCCGGTCGCCGCCGTCGTGCAGGACGGCCGGCCCGCCTACGAGCGTAGTCACCTGTGCGGCGGCCGGTATCGGCGAAGAGGAAGACGGCGGCGATTAGCGTAAACAAAGAGCTCGCCCTTCTCCGGAGGGACATTGTCCGCGAGCGAGCGGTGCGGAACCCATTTCTCCTGCGAGTAGGACCGGAAGATAAAAACTCCGCATTCAGCAGCGGACTCGCACACTACCCGATGTAACGACCGCAGCGATTCACAAGGCGTTAGCGGGAAATGGGCAACGCGCCGCTCACCGCTGAACAGGGACGCGAGACCGAAATCGCAATCCATACCTGGCCAACTGGCAAACCCCGGTGCGAGAGCGCGGGCGAGTCGTTCTGCCGTATCAAAACTACCGCGGCCATTGATGGGCGAAACGCGCGTTCGTTGACTAGCCACGCGGCCCGGTGACGCAAACCCATTCGCGCGAATACGGTCCCACTCCGCCAACACGCGCACACGACCCGGTCCAGAGAGATAGAGTGCGACCCCGATCGGCATGGCTACAGGAGCGCCTGGACCGGTGCCGACGCAATGACACCCTCCACGGCCTGAGCAAGCTCGGCATCCAGCGTGATGAGCGCGTCGGCCTGGAGTTGGGTGAGCGCTACATACTCAGCATTCAACGTGTCCGGCCAGCCGAGCTGGTCTGCAATCTTCCAGGCGACCTGCTGAAGCACCCGATCGCCAAGCAGCCGAATCCGCAACGCACGGAGGTAGTTGAGCCGATGATCGGCGTCCTTCCTGCTCATTCCCCCCCGGCGGACCGCCTGGTAGAGGAGCGCCAGGGTTTGCGAACGAAACAGGGTGGGCGCCAGGAGCCGGTGCCCACTAGTGATAGCACTCTCGTGATCGGCGAGGTAAAGGGCGACGTCGGGGCTTATCACGTATCTCGGCATCGGTGTCAAATCCAGTTGCGTCCGGATGACAATGCATTACACACCTGCGGTCTGACGTATGCACGTTGAGCCGCGAACAGTGGCACTCCAGCAATGCCACTCGATCGAGCGAGTCATTCGGCAACGCGCGCGAATGCGAAGGCGCGTGCACCGTTCGTCTGCCGCACCGCGCCGCTAGCCGGCCGAATCCGCAGGTGTGCGCGAACGGTCAACCCATCCTCCCCATAGAGGGAACAGCCATAGTGCGATTCCGGCTATCGCGATAGCGCTGACGTTGGGTGGTGGCGGGCCGAGAATGTTCGCCACCTGGATTGCCGCCAATACGAGCAGCAGGGCGGCGAGTCCCCAGCGGCCGGGGCCGCGAATGGCCCGAGTAACTCGTAAATTAATGATGGCGCCAGTGAGGAAGAGCGCTGTTTCGACCACGATGGTGGCGCTGACTGAATTCCAGAGTCCAAGCCCGTATTTGCCGTCCGTCCATGGCGTGAGAGGCAAGTCGGGCCGATGCGTTACCCAATCCAATAGCCAGTGGCTTGGGACGAGAAGGAAGAGCACGGCCGCGCCCCGGAAGTCCCTACGAACAAATGAGTACGGCAATGCCAATGCAGCCCCCAGCGCCAGGTCGGCTAGCAGACTGTGCGAAATCGGATAGTAGTCAAAGGCTAGCGGCGTGACGGCCGTATTTCCCGGATCGATTCGGACGCGCTCCCAACCTGCAAGGAGGAACAATGGCCAGAGCAGATCGGCCAGTTGTGCGGCGACGAAGAGCCAGCCGAGCGAGACGCGCGGAGCGCTCCGTTTTGCTGCGAGGGCCAGCCCGAAGTGACCAACGAACACGAAGACCTCAGATTGCGGCGGTTCCGGCTGCGACGTGCGGCGCTGTAGTGCCGCTGTAACCGCCTGCATCTTACAGGTGCTACTGCTTTTACGCGAGCCCATCGAGATCGAGAGCAACCTCGCGCGGGAACGGGGACCCTTGCCCGCGCCGGCATCTATGCCAGGCTGATCTTCAGCTTCCTCCTCGCTGTAACGATCTCGACCATCTTGCCGACGCGGATGGCCACTGGCGACGTACGTGCCGTACGCCCGCGCGCCCGATAGTCAGCGCAAGCGCACGCGAGGTCGGCATGATGGATCACGATACGGGGAAGCGGAAAGTGGATGCCCTTCCGGGCGTATTTGCCAAAGGCATCTGCGGCACCGACGTACACGAACGAGCAACCAATTCGCGTGCAATATTGATTCTGGCGCCATTGGCGGGAGTTAGGCCGCGTCAGGTGCAACGCCACGTCAGGGCGGACTTCGGGGCACGACGCGGTCCTGCTGCCAGACCAGTAGCAGCACGGTATTGAGCACCGCCATCAGTGCGAAGCCGCCAGCCAGCCGGCCATGGCCGCGCGCGGCGAGGGCCGCCGCAGCACTGAGGAAGACCGCGAGCCCGATCCCCAGGCGCGCGAGCGTCGGCAACGCCACCCTCGAGCGTGGCGCCACGAAGAGGCCCCAGACCAGCGCGGCCACGGCGGGCGTGCCGACGGCGAGCCCCACCCGCACGCTGGATGACCAGGGACCGGTGGCGCCCCAGTAGGCGAAAGCCGCCAGGGCCGCGAGCTCCAGGAGGAAGCGCAGGGCGAGATTGGCGGCCTTCATGGCGGCGTGCGCACCGGGGTCATCGCGTGCGCCGTGATGGCTCGGCGTTTACCGGCGACCGCCGCTCGTGGCCGCAACTGCGGGGAAGCGACGAACCCGAGGAAGGCCACGTAACCGGGCCCCCGGGCCCGGGAACGCGATTCGAGGCAGCTGTCCGGTGCATGTGTTCTCCAGCGCGACCGCTCGACCGCCACGAGGCGAATCTCTTCTTCCGTCTGGTGAGCGCACGCTACGAGAAGGGCTCCATCGTGATGACGAGCAACAAGCACATCCGGGACTGGCCCGAGATCTTCGCGGGCGACGAGATCCTGACCACCGCGATCCTCGACCGGCTCCTGCACCATGTGCACCTCATCCACATCGACGGACGAAGCTACCGCATCCGTGAGCTGGACGAACTCCTGCAACCGCAATCTTCCCCCGTCTCGCGAAAGGAGGTGAACTCCCCCGCAGATACCTGATGGGGTGCGTAAAAGTAGGTGTCTCCAGACTGCGTAATATTGGGTATCTCTTTACAGTTATACGGCGATCACGGTTCGCCCCCCGCCGCGCAGTCTGACAGGCTGCCGCCGGGTAGCTCGACTGCAACGGTCGCGTGACCGAGTCCACGAACCCTTGGCCGGCAACACTCAGCGGCCCGGCCTTACTTACCCGACGACGGAAGAGAGCCGCCAGCGACTGAGCTCGATTACGCCGGACGGCGTGACGAAGTCCGGTCCGAGACGCGACGAACACGAAATACGCCCACCCCCGTTTCCAGCAGTCGCGACAACGAAGGTTGAGCTAGGCAAGCCTTGCCATCAGGCTTCCGAGCCGGATAACGCGATTGCCGGTGAGCTGCAGGCGGCGTGACAACGCGCCTCGGCTACGACTCCTCTTCCGCGCCGGCTGCCAGCTTCACCGGCTTGTTAGGCCACGAGCGCCGGTCCGATCAACAGACATGGTATACAACGAAGTCAAGGGACATGGGTTACAGTCGGCCAACTCAAGAGGAGGAGGCCGATGCCGTTTCGGGAGACCCATGTCATGGACGAGAGACGACGCTTCATCG
>DATMSC010000344.1:0-5813 GCA_035565595.1 Longimicrobiales bacterium
TGGCGCGCCCCGCAGCGACGCACCATCGCGCCGGATGGGCTGGCGCCACGCCCACCTCGCGTCCCCGCACCGCCTTCCGATTGGAACACACTGCCGCCGCACGGCACGCGAAACCATGGGCACCCAGGGTGTTGTTGCCCGCGCAGTGATCCAGCCCTGAACGCGTCGTCACCCTGGCCCGAATTCCCGGCCGCCCCGGGTCGACAGTGAAAAAAGTACATGAGTCTTGACAAAATTTCCGCCTTCGACCGAGATGCCTGCCAGAGAGTGCCCGAACCGGCAGATCCTACTGACCCGGGCATTCCCGAGAATCCACTGGTCGGCCGCTTTGCCGCGGCAATCCGTTCGCGGACCGAGAGCGGTCCGGCGAGCAGGCGAACCCTCGTGCGTGCCACATGCATGCCGGGATGTGAAAAAGTTGCACGCGACACCTTCAGCGCCGTTCAGAAGGGAGCCGGGTTGTGTTGTCGCGCGTCCGGGGTGCCGGCGCGGCAGGGAACGGGAATGAGGGAGCAACGGAGAATGAAGCGTCTGCACTGGTTGGTAGTGGGGGTGGCGGTCGCGTTGGCGGGCTGTCAGGAGATCGTGGCACCGACGACGAACACCGATCTGCCGGCCACGCCAATGGTCACCGTGCCGGGAGGTCTGACTCCGCTGTTCGCGGTCGAGAGCGAGAGCGCGTACTGCGGCGCGACTTTGGGGGGAGGCGCCGGAACGCCGCCGGGCGGCCTGGGCGGACCGTTCATGCTGGCTGCCGAGGTGATCGGTCATGTCGGCTCACCTGTTCCGCCGTACGACCTGTCGGCCGGCTCGCTCCCAAGTCACGCCCTCGGCGTCAACGATTCGGATGTTTTCGTAGGGTTCGCCACCATCGCCGGGCGGAAGCGCGCGGTCATGCGCGGCCCGAGCGACGCCGACTGGACGCAGCTCCCGGTGGCGGCCGATTCCAGCGTCGCGTACCGGATCAACAACCAGGGCCAGGTCGTTGGCGTGCAGTGGACCGGCAATCAGGCCCGCGCTTTCCTCTATTCCGGCGGCTCCTCCACGCCCCTTCCGATTCCAGCCGGATACGATCAGGTCTCGGCATTCGACATCAACAATTCGGGCCAGGTCGTCGGCCATGTGGTACGGAACGCACCCTTCCGCGCCGATGGCTTCCTCTGGACGCCTGACGTTCCCAACGGCACCACCGGAACCTTCACCATCATCGGATCCGGTGTAGGCGCGTATACGGCGGCGTACGGGATCAATGATCGCGGCGATGTCGTTGGGGAGATCGGCGATTACACGCCGGTAGGACAGCCGGGTGCCCGCGGCGCGTTCGTCTGGCTGGTCGACCATCCCAACGGTAACACCGGCACCTTCACGAATATTGGCATGCCCCCGGGTACGTACATGGCCGAAGCCCGGGACATCAATGACAGAGGTGAGGTCGTTGGGAACGCAGTGGTCGGCACGCAGGTCACCGGCGCGGGCGGCACGAAGCGCTACCCGACGCTCGGCTGGTACTGGAACGCCGGGGAGGGTTTCACGATCCTGCCGGCGCCTACCGGCGGGGCCAACGGCGGCGGCGCGACGAGCTATGCCCACGGAATCAACGAAAACGGCGTCGTGGTCGGCCGTGTCGCAACGGAAGGCAAGTTCTTCGAGCAGCGTACCTTCCTGTGGGACCCTGCGGTCGGTGTGATGGAGCTGCACGGCAAGCTCTCCGGGTCCTGCTCGAGCGCCGGGTACGACGTGAACCTGTGCAACACCATCGCCGGCTGGAGTCTCCAGCCCGGCACCGACTACACCATCGCCACGGGTTGGGGCGGGTGCGCGCCTCAGATCGAGATCACCCTCGAGAAGAGCGCGCAGGCGGATACCGTCTACGCCGGCGACCCGATCGCTTTCGAGCTGGTGGTGACGAACAACTCGTCAGTAGTCGTTGACGAGGTCGTACTCACCGATCCGCTTCCTAGCGGCCTTGGCGTCGAGTGGACGGTCGCGGAACCCGGGTGCACGATCTCCGGCACTGCCCCCCAGATGCTGGTGTGCGATTTCGGTGTGCTGGCCGCCGGCGCGAGCCGCACCGTCATCGTCCAGAGTCAGACCGTCGCGCAGAGCTGCGGCACCTACACGAACGTCGCGACGGCGCATGCGCTCGGCGTCGACCCCGTGACCGCGGAGGCGTCGATCGTCGTCGAGTGCGGCCCGCCGCTCCCTGACGTGTGCGACGGCGGTATCACGAAGATCGTGCTGAAGTACATCGGCACGCAGCCGCTGACCGGTGAGGTCCGTGGCCAGCGAGTCGCTCCGGGGAGCGGGCAGCGCCCGATCCTCCCGGCCCAGACCACCGGTGTCGGAGCGAATACGCTCTACACCTTCGCCATCATTCCGCTCGGCGGCCTGTTCGAGCCGGTTGCCAACGGCCGCCTGGCGAACGACTTCGCCATCTTCATCGGCAACTCCGAGGTCGCCCGCGTCCACACGAGCTGCTCGCAGCCGATCTACCGCGGCATGATCATTGGCGGCCTGTTCGAGCTCGTCGACATGGCCAACGTCAATGGAGCCAATGCAGCCGGTGAGAGCGGCAGCGTTTCGACCGGCAGCGGCGGCGACGGCAACGGAACCGGCCAGGGCAACAACGGCAATAAGGGTAACAACGGTAACGGGAACGGCAACGGAAACGGCAAGGGCAACGGCAACGGCAACAACGCCAACAGCGGTAACGGCGGCAATGGCACCAGCGGAAGCGGGAACGGCGGCGGCGCGTCGCCGGCTCCGTCGCTGGCCACCTTCACCATGGGTGGGTGGGGCTCGTCGCCGGCCGGCCAGAACCCGGGTCGTTTGCTCCACGACAACTTCTCGAGGGTCTTCCCGTCGGGCGTGGTGATCGGCGGTACGCGCCAGATCCGGTTCACCAACGCGGGCGCCATTACGGACTTCCTGCCGACGGGCGGATCGCCTGCGGCGCTCAAGAAGGACCACAACAACCCCAAGAAGAACACGGAGGCCGGTGTCTTCGCCGGTCAGGTGCTGGCGCTGCAGCTCAACGTGAGCTTCTCGGCGGCCGGCGTGACGGGCACGGGGCTCGGCGCCATGCGTGTGAAGTCGGGGCCGCTCGCCGGCAAGACGGTGAGCGAGGTCCTCTCCATCGCGAACTCGGTGCTCGGCGGCGGCGCGCTCCCCTCAGGTATCCAGAACGTATCCCAGCTCAACGACGTGGTGGACGCCATCAACAACGCCTTCTCGGACGGACACAACAGTGACTATCTGGTGCCGTGACGAGGTGATCGACTACGCCATGGCGTTGCGGGGGATAGCCGGTTGAGCGCATTTGCGGCAGTAATGAGCCGGCGCGGGGCACCGGCCGACAGCGCGCTCCTGCGGCGCATGCTCGGGCGCATGACCTGGAGAGGTGGCGCGGTCGCGGGCGTGAGGGCGCAGGGTGTCGCCGGGCTGGCGGTGGCCCATCACGATTGGCAGCGCGATGGTAACGCGAGCGCCCCCCTGGTCGTCGAGGCTGGCAACATGTCGGTGGCGGCTGACGCCACGCTCTACTACCGCGCCGATCTCGAAGCGGCGCTCGCGGCTGCCGGCATCCGCCCGGCGGGTGCCTCGAGCGCACACCTGATCCTGGCCGCCTATCAGGCCTGGGGTGAAAGGTGCGTGGAGCGGCTCGAAGGCGACTTCGCCTTTGTGGTCTGGGACGCCGGCACGCGCACGCTCTTCTGTGCCCGGGATTTCGCGGGCAGCCGCCCGCTCTATTACGCCGACCTCGGACACACGGTGGTCGTCGCCTCGTCGATCCCTGCCGTACTGGATCACCCTGCGTGTCCAGACGACCTGAACCTGGCCCTCATCGCCGAGATGGCCATCGGACAGTTCGGGGTCGGTGACGAGAGTGCGTACGCAGCGGTTTCCCAGCTTCCCGCGGCGCATGCGATCACTTTTCGGCAACACGGACGCGCCGGCGCCGCGCCCCGTCGATTCTGGACGCCTCCGGAGCTGAAACCGTATGGGAAGGTCTCGCCGGGGGACGCCGCCCGTGAGCTGCGGGAGCTGCTCGCCCGTGCCGTCCGGGAGCGCATGGACGACACGGGACCGACCGCGATCTGGCTCAGCGGCGGCCGGGATTCGACTGCGATCTTCGGAGCCGGGAATCACGCGGTGGGTGACGGCGGTGGAGACCGGCTCGCGCCTGTGTCCCTGAGTTTTCCCCTCGGCGACACCGCGCGGGAGAACGAGCACATCCAGCCTGTACTCGACTACTGGAACGCTCGTGGCCACTGGATCGACGCCGGCAACCTGCCGCTGTTCGGGGACTGGGCACGGTCGCGGGACGCTGACCCGTACGTCCACCCGTATGAGACAGCGAATGTGGCGCTGGTCGCCCGCGCGCGGTCGGCAGGTGCACGGGTCGCGCTGAATGGGATGGGTGCCGACATCCTGTTTTCGCTCTCGCCGTCCTATCTCGCGGACCTCCTCTGGCAGGGCAGACTTGCATCGTTCCATCGGGAGTGGCGGTCGAAACCGTGGCGTTCGCTACGGAACTTCAACCGGTGGGTACTTCGACCCGGTATGCCGGCGTGGCTTGCGGGCGCGATCGATCGGGCCCGCGGCCGACTTGCGATCGACGGCTTCGTGCGCCCGCCCGTTCCATGGATGAGCCGCGACGCAGTGCAACGCTACGAGTTGGATTCGCGCCAGCGCAGGTGGCGGCTCGGCCGCGGCCGGCGCGGGGCGATGCGCCGGATTTTCGAGAGGTATTTCACCTACCCCTTCACGTCGAGGAACATCCTCGAGCTGGAGTCGCTCGGCGTGACCCGCGGCGTCGAGATCCGACGCCCGTTCCTGGACTCGCGCATCATCGAGTTTGCTGCGCGGTTGCCGTGGTGGGAAAAGCAGCGGGGGAACGAAAGCAAAATCGTGCTGCGTCGCGCGATGCGCGGGCTGCTGCCCGACGCTGCGCTCAGCCCGAAACCCCGCCGAATGGGGAGTTGCAACGCGTACTTCGCCGGACGCCTTCGCCTGGTTCTTCCCGAGATGATCTGTCGGGCGCTGGATGGTTCACTGCTCGTCGATCTCGGCGTCGTCGATCCTGCGGCGCTCCTGCGCACGGCCGAAGAATTTGCCGCCGGCCGCGGGCTGGGGTGGGCCGGCGACCTCCAGTGGACGCTCAGTGCGGAAATGTGGTTGCGTAATCGGGCGGGCCTGGCTGGTGAAGGGGTGGAGGCGCAATGGGACGTGACCGAAGCGGCCTGAGTGGCGAAGCGCCGGGGACGGAGCCGTCGGCCGTCGTGAAGATGCCGTACGAGCGGCCGGTGCTGGCCGATCTCGGCGATTTCATAACTGTGACCCGCGATTTCGGACCCTTTCCACCTGGTGACATTCCGGGGTTTTTCACGGGTGAAGAGCCCGACCATGATCCTTACTCCTGACCCGGATCACATGACCGGGTACACGCGCCGAGACACCGGGTCATTCCGGTACGAAGTATTCGGGGGCGTGCTGCACAGCGACCTGCCGCTGCCGGGGCTTCGTCCCGCGCCACCCAGCACCCGGCAGCCGGACTGGACGTTCCGAGTCTCCGTGCACTCGCTCGAGTCCGAGGGCGATGTCCGCCTGGGGACCGAGCACCTCGTGCCCGGCCTGGATGCCGAGCTGTACTCGCAGCCGGACGGCGCGTACCGTCTCCGATACGTCGGACGGGGAATTGGCGATTTCCGTGTTTCCGCGGATGGCCGGCGCATCGAATGGTCGCCCGGCGATGATCCGCCTGTGGCGCACCTGCGCTGGATCCTGCTCGGTCGCGTCATGTCGCTCGCGCT
>DATMSC010000345.1:0-6025 GCA_035565595.1 Longimicrobiales bacterium
CGGCGCCCGCGGCATATTCTGGCCGCGCCTTCACGCAGGGAGACCTGATTGTTCCCTCTCCGAGACGAGAATCCGACCGAATCGCGTGCCGTCGTAACGGTCGCGATCCTCCTGGCGAACATCGCGGTGTGGTTCTACGTCCAGGGCGGCGGTTCATCCGAGGCCGCGCTCCTGGATTCCGTATGCCGGTACGGGGCGATCCCGGCGGAGATCTCGGGTCGCACGGGCGAGTACGCGGGAGTGGAGCTGGCGCCCGGGTACCGCTGTGCCTTTGGTGGCGCATCCTGGGTGACGCTGCTGACCAGCATGTTCATGCACGGGAGCTGGCTGCACCTGATCGGGAACATGTGGTTCCTCTGGATCTTCGCGAACAACATCGAGGACACGCTCGGCCATGTTCGTTTCGCGATCTTCTACGTGGTTACGGGCGTGACCGCCGCCGCGACACACATCGTGCTCGACCCCGCGTCGCCGGTCCCAATGGTTGGCGCTTCCGGCGCGATAAGCGGCGTGATGGGCGGTTATCTGCTGCTCTTCCCGCGAGTGCGCATCCAGACGCTCTTTGTGATCTTTATTTTCGTGCGGATCCTCCCGATCCCGGCGTGGCTGGTCCTGCTGGAATGGTTCGGAATTCAGCTCCTCATCGCGTTGACACCGGAAGCCGGGGCCGGTGTTGCGTTCTGGGCGCACATCGGGGGATTCGTGGCGGGGGTGTTGCTGATCAAGCCGTTCCACTGGACGGCCTGGCGCCGGCGTCGTCGTCGCTTCGCCTGATCGAGCGGTCCTTCCGTCTGAGCGGCTCGTCGGACGGCCGGAACCGTGGCAGCCCCCGTCAATCCGTATCCATGGATCGGGCGAAGAAGTTGAGCGGGCCATGGCCGTGGCCGAGTCCCGGCGCCGTTTCAATGGCGCGGTGCACGAAGGCGAGTGCCCGCGACACGGCCGCGCTTACGTCGAGTCCGCGGGCGAGACCGGCCGCTATGGCGGCGGACAGCGTGCAACCGGTGCCGTGGGTGTTGCGGGCGGGGAGCCGCGGCCGTTCCCACCGGTGGTGCTCGCGGCCATCGAAGAGGATGTCGACGACGATCTCGCCGGTCCCGTGTCCACCCTTGAGCAGCGCCGCGCCGGCGCCGGCGCGGACGAGGTCCTCGGCAGCGCGGAGCATCTCGGTCGGGGTCCGTACGGGACGGCCGACCAGGATCTCGGCTTCGTCCAGGTTCGGCGTCACGACGGCGCACAGCGGGATGAGCGACTCCAGTATGGCGCGCTCCGCCCCGGCGTCGAGGAGCCGCGCCCCGCTGGTCGATACCATGACCGGATCGAGGACGTAGTTTGGAAGTGCGTGCTCCTCGATCGCAGCCGCGACCGCCCGGACGATCTCCGTGGTACCGAGCATGCCGGTCTTGCACGCGGCGGGACGGAGGTCAGTTGCCACGGCCGTTATCTGCGCGCATACGGTATCGGCGGGGATGAGGTGGACGCCGGTAACCCCGAGTGTGTTCTGCACGGTGATGGCGGTGATGGCGCTGGTGCCGAACACTCCGAAGGCGTGGAACGCCTTGAGGTCGGCCTGGATCCCCGCGCCGCCGCCGCTGTCGCTTCCCGCGATGGTCAGTGCCACGTGCTGCATGGGTCGCTCCGGTTCGCGCACGCGAACCGGAGCCCGATCACCCCTGCATCCGGAACTCGGGTGGAGGTGGTGGGAGCGCCCGGACGCGCGCCTGAAAAGCTTCGAACTCCGCCGTGTTCGTGGTCAGGTTGCGCAGCCAGTCCGGCGGGTACTGGGCGATCTGTGCCTCGGCCTGCGCGATCCGGTCTTCCTCGAGCGGGTGCGTGGAGAACCACTGTTCCACGGCGCCGGGGCGCCGGGAACGCTCCTCGAGCAGCGTCCGGAAGAACGAAGGTAATCCGCGCGGATCGATGCCGGCCGCAACGAGCATCGGCACGGCGAGCGCATCTGCTTCACGTTCGGCGGCCCGGCTGTAGCTCGCGAAAACCGCTGCTCCGCCGAGCTGTATCGCCGCACGCTCGAGTCCACCGGGCGCGCGGCCGATCAGAATATACGCCAGCGTCAACCCGATGTTTGCCCGCTGGACCCGCTCGATCTGCTCCGCACCGTGCCGCTCGTCCACGTGAGCGATCTCGTGGGCCAGCACGGCGGCCAGCTCGGAGAGGTTTTCGGTACGCTCTATCAGTCCCCGGTTCACGTACACGAACCCGCCCGGGATCGCGAACGCGTTGACCGCGTCGGTGTTCACCACGTAGAACCGATATGTGAAATCGCGCCGGGTAGTATGCTGCGCGATCCGGGTGCCCAGCGCGTTGATGTAGCGGTCGATCTCGGGGTCGTTGACGATCGGGAGCTGCTGGCTGATCTCGGCCGCGTACTGTCGGCCGAGCTCGATCTCCTGACGGGGCGATACGGCGCATGCGCCGGCAACGACCACCAGGAACGAGACGAGCGCCGCAGTGCTCCTGACGCGAGTGGCGATTCCCGGGCGCATAGCATAAACTCCTGCCTCGGTTGACCTTCCCCGGAAGCGCAGGAGCAAGACATGTTCCACGCGGGTACGTGCTGACGCGGGCCGAGGAGAAGCTGATCGTCGCCCTGCGCAGGCGGAAGGAGCGGGCCGAAAGACGCCTGTTCCTCGCCGAAGGCGCGCGCGTCGTGCAGGAGCTGATCGACGCCGATCTGCGGCCGCGGCTGGCAGTCGTAAGCGCCGGTTTCGCAGGGAGCGAGCCGGGAGATGCGATCGTTGGACGACTCGCGCCGCGGTGCCCCGTCCGCCGCGTGGATGACCATCGCCTCCAGTCACTGGCTGCGACGGAAGCCGCGCAGGGGGTGCTCGTCGTCGCCGAGATCCCGGCCTGGACACTGGAGTCAGTCGAGGTCCCCGCGACCGCGCAGGTGCTCATCCTGGATGCCGTGCAGGACCCGGGGAACGTGGGGACGCTCGTACGGACCGCCGCCGCCTTCGGGGCGGTTGCGGCGGTGGCGCTTCCGGGTACCGCGGACTTCTGGAACCCGAAGACCGTGCGCTCGGCGGCGGGCGCGTCATTCCGAATGCCCGTGGTGAGCGCCGGTTTCGATGAGCTGTCCCCGTGGCTCGAGCAGCACGGCGTAATCCTCTACGCCGCGGATTCCGACGGTATCGACGTGGAATCGTGTGATTTCGCAGGCCGCAGCGCGCTCGCGGTGGGCAACGAAGGTGCGGGTCTCTCCCCGGAGATCGTCGCGGGTGCCGCGGCGGCCGTGGCGGTGCCGATGTCGGGACCGGTCGAGTCGCTCAACGTCGCCGTCGCCACGGGAATCCTACTGTACCTCATGACGCGGAGGCGCCGATGACGACGCCCAACCTGCTGATCTGGAGCTACGCGGCGGTGCTCGGCGCCATGGTCGGTTCGTTCCTGAACGTCTGTATCGTGCGCCTTCCGGCGGAGCAGTCGGTAGTCCGCCCGCGCTCGCGCTGTCCGGGGTGCGGGTCGATGATCGCCTGGTACGACAACATCCCGGTGCTGAGCTATCTCCTGCTGCTGGGCCGGTGCCGCCAATGCGGGCAGCGGATCTCGCTCCAGTATCCCGTGGTCGAGCTTGCCGTGGCCGTCATCTGGGCGTCGGCCGCGCTCCGTCTCGGCGTTGGCGTAGAAGCGCTGCGCAGCGCGGTGTTCCTCTCGATCCTGCTGGCGATCGCGATCACGGACGCTCGCCACATGGTGATCCCGGACCACCTGTCACTCGGCGGAGCCGTGCTCGGTCTGGCCCTCGCCGCCTGGCCGGGCGACTTCTCGCTGGTGTCCGCCGTGATCGGCGCCGTTGCGTGGTACGCCATTGTCCGGGGCGCCTCGATGGCCGCTGAGCGGATCTTCCGGAAACCGGCGCTTGGACTGGGTGACGTCCACATGATGGCCATGGTCGGGGCATTCCTCGGCGTGACCGGAGGCCTGCTCACGATATTCCTGGGCTCGCTCCTGGGGGTGATGATCGGCGTGCCGATCATGTGGTGGCGGGGAAAGCTACGCGCTCGCGGCACCTATCTCCCGTTCGGGACTTTTTTGGCCCTCGGCGGCGCCATTGCCCACGTCTGGGGCGACCGACTGGTCGACTGGTACCTGACGACCTTCGTCGCGGTGTGAAGCGGCGCGCGGCATCCCGCCAGGTCCCCTGCTACCCTCCACGCCTCTCGAAGCGCAACACGTCGAACGCCGCCGTGATGCGCGCCGCCGGGACCTCAGCGACGCGCTCCAGCGCCTCCGCAGAAAGGTGTCGCGCGTTCGGCGTCATGAGCAGCAGGTCGACGAGGTCGGTTCCCGAAAGCGACATCCCATACTCCAGCGAAGTCGCGCCGGTCTCGACGAAGTGGGGCGCGAGTGCAGCGGCGACGCTTTCTCGCTTGTCCGGCGCCATGCCTATCACCGGCGCATATTCGGCGACCTCGCGCAGGTGGGCCTCCGTGGGGGTGACGATGACGGCAAGGCCACCCGGCCTCGTCACGCGTGCGAACTCCGCAGGGTTCCGGGGGGCGAATACATTCCAGAGCACGTCCACGGACGCGTCCGCGGCGCAGATCCTGTGACGGACGTCGTTCAGGAAGAAAACCGCCCGGGGCACCGCGCGGCCGGCGATGCGGAGGGCGTCCCGAGAGACATCCATGCCGAGAAGGCAGGTCGTCGGAGAGAATGTCTCGCGGAGGCGTTCAGCCAGGACACCCAGGTAGTAGCCGCTCCCGCAGCCGACATCCAGGACCGTGCACGGGCGCCCTGGCGTTCGTCCGGACGAATCGAGAAACGCGAGCGTGGTGTCCGCGAGCTCGTTGGCCAGCGCGGAAAAGTGCCCGCGGGCTAGGAACCGCTGCCGGGCCGTCACCATCTCCCTCGAGTCGCCGGTGTGCCGCGTCAAACCGTGCCCGGGCGGGAGCAGGTCGACGTAGCGCTGCTTCGCGACGTCGTGCGAATGCCCTCCTGAGCAGCGGAGTGAGCCTGCAGCGGGTGTGAGCTGCTCGCCGCATACGGGGCAGATCAGGTGATCGACACACGGCACAGGGAAGAGCGTGCTCACCTCGAATACCGGCCCGGGTTCCCGGCAGCAGCACTGCTCATTCGCCGCGTGGTAGCTATCAAAGCCGGGGTCATGCGGCGACTGCCATGCGAGAAAGGGTTGCAAACGTCCGGCGCGATCAGCCGCTGGTCGGCGGCACGCTCCAGATCAAGCGTCCGCGGCGAAGCGGTCGGGGCGGAACGGTTCCAGCGAAAGCGCCGGCGGCCTGCCCGTCACGACGTCGCCGATCAGTGACGCGGTGATGGGGGCGAGCAGGATACCGTTCCGGTAGTGGCCGGTCGCGTAGAACAGCCCCGCCACATCCGGATCTTCCCCCAGGATCGGGAGGTGGTCGGGCGTTCCCGGCCGGAGCCCGGCCCACGCGTCGGAGAAGGCCGCATCGGCCAGCGTCGGCACTGCTTCGATGGCGGCGGCGAGCAGTTTCGACATGCCGCCGGCAGTCGGCTCGGCGAAATATCGGGGCGGCTCTGCGGTCGCCCCGACGAGCAGCCGGCCATCCGCGCGCGGCACGAGATAGCACCTGTCGGTCATGACCATGTGCCGCAGGACGTTCGGCACTGTCAGCAGTTCGATCACCTGGCCCGGGACGGGCGAGACCGGCACCGAGCGGGGTAGTCCTCCGATGAGTCCGCTCCAGGACCCCGCCGCGAGTACCACCGAGTCCGCGGGAATGACTTCGCCGTCGGCGAGGAGCACCCCCGAGACCGCGGCTGAAGCTCTGGCACCGGCCGGCGCGCTCCCGGTTCGTATCGTGACGACCGGCGAGGAACGGACGAGCGTTGCCCCGGATCCGGTCGCCGCCAGCCACAGGGCGCGCGTCAGCGCCCGATTGTCCACCTGGTAATCCAGCGTCACGCGCAGCGCGGCCCGGGTCGAGGGCGTGAGCTGCGGTTCGGCGCGGCGGGCATCCGGGCCGTCCAGCCATTCCACGGCGTGCCCCAGAGACGACTGCCAGGCGTGAGTTCGTTC
>DATMSC010000346.1:0-2689 GCA_035565595.1 Longimicrobiales bacterium
ACCGTCGATTCGCCGACCGCCGGGGGGTCCGCCGCGGCCTGTCCGCCGGTAGGCGGCTATAGGCAACCGCCCTTGCGCTTCTGCATTGCCGGGCGACGAGCCCGCGCGACGCACTGAACTTGTAGCGGATACACGGTCATACAGAGCGACAGCGATCGGGATGTCGAGTACGGATCGGCGCTCCGTTGCTCCGGAGCCGTATGTTCCGATTGTTGCTCGGAGCCGCACGTTTGACCGGCCGGTCACCCCTGTCGCCTACGACTGTGTGACGGTGGCCGTGGTCCGATCAGGTTCCGCGATCGTGTTCAGTGAATTCGGCGCGCGGCCCGTGGCTCTTGGCGATGTCATCACCCTCAACTCTCACACGTTGTGCGGGTACGAACCCGAGGGATGGACCACGCTGACGACCCTCTACTTAGATCGCGACTACCTCGTCGACCAGGTGTTCTGGCAGCACGCCGCGCTGCTGGCCGACCGGCTGGACGCCGACGACTTCCTGGATCAGGTCTACAGCGTGCCAGCACAGGTTCTTCGTCTTGGCGATGACCGTGCGAGTCTGTTGATGCCGTGGCTGGACGAGCTCACTGCGCTGAGCCTCGACGGCCCTGGCCCAGACCGGTTCTACCGTATGCAATCACTGGTCTTCGCCGTCCTCGATGTCCTGATCCCGTTCGTCCAGACGACGCCTCCTCCTATACGGACATCAGAGAGTCAACGCGCCCGGATCATCCCGGCCGCGCCGCGCCTGCGACAGTTTCTACCGCTGCGCGTCGAGGCGGCTCAGGCACGGGACCTGCTGCGGGAGTCGCCGGGCGCGCCGTGGACTCTCGGCACGCTGGCGGAACAGGTTCACCTTTCACAAAAGCAACTCTCGCGCGTGTTCGTGGAGGCATACGGCAAGACGCCGCTCGCGTACTTGACCATGCTGCGGGTGGAGCGGATGGCCGAACTGCTGCGCGATGGGGAGCTAAGCGTCGGGGCGGCCGGGCGTGCGGTTGGTTGGTCGAGCCGAAGCCGTGCCGCAGAGGCATTTCGTCAGTGCGTCGGAGTTACACCGCAGCAGTACCGAGCCCAAGTCCGGGTCACCACACGAAGCTGACCGGGATCGGGACATTCCTGTAGTCGATAAGGACACCATCGCCGCAGTGTCCACCCGCGGTCGCCAGCAGGCTGATAGTCCGGTAGGGACTCGTTGGGTTCATCGGAGAACCTGACGGCCGCCACCTCCGTTCCGTCCGTCTCGTCCTCCTGATCCTCCCGGCGCACCTCATGGTCGCAAGGGCCACCGCCTCATGCGGAGCCCTGTCGGGAGGAGGTCAGCGATGGCGATGGACGAGGGGGCGCAAGCGGCGCGTGATGCGAAGCTCGACTCCCTGCACGAACGCCTGACCAGTGCGGTCGATCAGCTTGTCTCCGGGGATGACTGGCGGCGTGCGCTCGAGTTTGGGGCGCGGTTCCGGTCGCGGTCGTTCGGGAACACGCTGCTGATCTGGTCGCAGCACCTCAACGCCTTCGAGCAAGGCCGCGTCCCGGACCCGGAGCCGACCTACGTCGCTGGCTACAAGCAATGGCAGACGCTCGGTCGGCAGGTCTCCAAGGGTCAGCCGGGGTATCAGATCATGGCGCCGGTCACCGGCCGGTTCGCCACTACGACACCGCAGGATGCGGAATCCTGGCGGCGCCTGGGCCGGTTCGAGAAGCCGAAGCCGGGCGAAGTCGTGCGCTCCCGCATGGTTGGTGCGAAGCCGGCCTACGTCTGGGATGTCTCGCAGACCGATGGAGTCCCGGTGCCGGAACGTCCGCGCCCGGCGCTGCTGGAAGGTGAGGCTCCGGCCGGGCTGTGGGACGGGCTGACTGCGCTGGTCGAGGCCGAGGGCTACCGGGTTCTGCGCGTCGAGCACGAGGGCCTGATCCAGGGCGCGAACGGTCTGACGTACTACGCGGCGCGCACGGTCGCGGTGCGCATGAACATGGACGACGCGGCGCAGGTGAAGACCCTCGCCCATGAGTTGGCGCATGTGAGGCTGCACGGCCCGGACAACCCGGACGCCGTGAAGCATCGCGGGATCGGCGAGGTCGAGGCCGAGTCGGTCGCGCTGATGATCGGCGCCGCACACGGCATGGACACCGCTGCTTACACGATCCCCTACGTCTCCGGCTGGGCCGGCACCGTGAAGGACAAGGAACCGGCCGAGGTCGTGCAGGCCACTGGCGAGCGGGTGCGCAGGGCGGCAGTGACGATCCTCGATGCGCTGGACACGGTGCAGCTCGGGGCCGGCGACCCGCCTGGACTGGATCGCGACGCCGAGCGGACGGTGCGCCCTGAGCGGGCTCCCTCGGTCGCGGCGGACCTCCCGCATCCGACGCGCGTGCACGAGCCGGCGGTCAGGAGTCTGTGATGGGCGCCGCCGAACTGTTCGCCGCCGTCGCCGGCCTGTCGTTGCCGGAGGCTGCGGCCCGATTCGCGGCCGCCGGGGTGCCGGTGTTCCCGTGCGTGCCAGGCGGCAAGCGCCCGCTGGTCGAGCACGGCTTCCACGACGCGACCGCGGATGCCCGGCTGGTCGCCGGGTGGTGGCGGCGCTGGCCGGGAGCCAACATCGGCGTGCCGACCGGGGCCGCCTCCGGGGTCGAGGTCGTCGATGTCGACCGGAAGGCCACCGGCTCCGGGTTCGCGGCGTTCGACCGCGCC
>DATMSC010000347.1:0-2461 GCA_035565595.1 Longimicrobiales bacterium
CCGCCTCCTGGATTGCCTTCGGGTTCACCCGGCCAGGGTCGCACCGCAGCACGGCCTTCTCGGCGGCTAGGAGGACTTCAACATACTCCACGCCGGGGAGAGCCGCCAAAGCCCGCTGAACTTGCTGCGCCTCATCGACACAGCACATTCCGCGAATGGGGACCTCGATCGTCCCAAGTGAAGGGGGTCTCGCCATTGGTCAGAGCTCCTGTGGCCCGTTATACCGGGTGCACTCGTAGACACCTCTGGCAAGATCGCTCAAAAGGGCGTCGGCCTGCTCCAGTAGGCCCGAAACGCGCTCGTCGCTGAGCTGATAACGCACGTAACGACCTTCCTGCTGCCGAGATAGCAAGCCGCAATCGCGGAGACAGCCCAAGTGGTTGGAGGTATTGGACTGTGTCAGACCGGTGGCCTCGACGAGCTCCGTGACGGTCATCGGACCGTTGCGCAGCGCTTCGATGATGGCTAGCCGCGACGGGTCCGCAAACCCACGGAAGAGCTTAGCCTTCAGATCGACGGCTGCTTGAGTTGTGTCTAGCATCGGAACCTCGCATCATCACATCAGCATGTGCTGATATGATACGCGCCGACCGATTATATGTCAAGCTCTGGGCGAACGGTCTTGGCGAGCCAATCGTCGCGCCAGCTAACGCCTGGTAGGCCGCGTCGAAGCCCTGCACCCGGACGAGTTGGAAGGCGAGATGGTCGACGCCGGCGGAGAAGGTGCGGTTGAACAGCCCGAGTACGGTGAGACAGCCGGCCCACGCCGCCCACTCGGGGCTTCACCGGGCTATAAGGTTCGCCAGCGTGATGATTCCGAAGCACAGGACGACGCTCCCGATCGAGTACAGGGTGTACGCGGCGGTGATCAGAACGGGGTGGTCCTGGTATGCTTCGAGCTGTTGGGGTGCGAAGAAGTGGAACTGGACCCGGAGCAGCGCGCCGCTCGCGACCAGGAGGGGACCGAGGATCAGGCTCGCACCACCGATCCAGCGTCCCGGAAAGCGGAATATTTCGCCGGCATCAGCAATGGCCAATGCGCCGCTGCCCGTGCTCTCCCCTTTGTCATTCGACATTCGTCAGCCCCCTCCGGTGACCCAGCGCGATCGACACGGAACCCGTACGTTCGCTCTTCCGGTCGGGTTTCGCGATTGCTCGCGCGGATGCTGCGCGCTTCGTAGTGGTGAACGGATCAGAGCGGGAACGGCAGGGCTGGGGCTGGGGCGAGGGCCAGGGCCAATGAAGGAGAGCGAGTGTCCGTCGGGATTGACGCTCCACCGGCGGGACTGCGGGCGGAATCGGGCTCTCCGGCGCCACGGCCGCCGTTATCGCCGAAGCCGGGCTATCCGCAAGGTTCGCCGCCGCACGCGGCGCCGGGCCACCCGGACGCGTAACCGCCGTCGACCGGCCTATAGCCCTGGCCCTCGCCTCAGCCCTGGCGCGATGCCGTTTCGCTGCGCCTCAACCCGGGCTCATCCTGTCCATGAACGCGCGTTCGCTGGCCGAGAGGCTGGCCGCACCGAACTGCTGGATCTTGCGGCGGATGCGCTCGACCTCCTCGCGGTTGATCTCGTGCAGGTCCTCGAGGCGGATCGTGTCCCAGCGGCGGGTGTCGTTGATGATCTCCCGAGCGATGCGCTCGACGGCGGAAGGTTCGATGGGCCCCGCGGCGGCGCGCCACCGGCGCGCACCGCGCTCCCGCCATTTCAGGTAGGCGTAGCCGCCGGCGAATCCGCCGAGGTGCGCGAAGTGCGCGATCCCGGCCTGGGCGCCGGAGATCCCGGCGTAGATCGAGATGGCGGCGAACGCGATGACCAGAACCCGGGCGGGGACCGGGAGCACGCCCCAGATGTAGATGGGTTCGCGCGGCCAGAACCGGGCGAATGCGAGGAGGATCCCGAACACCGCGCCCGACGCGCCGATGACGCCCACATTGGGCGCGAAAATGAAGGAGAACGCGGCGCCGCCGAGCCCGCTCACGATGTACAGCCTGACGAAGTCCCGACTCCCCAGCCGGACCTCGAGGCGAGGCCCGAAGAAGAAGAGCGCCAGCATGTTGAACAGCAGGTGGAGCACCCCGCCGTGAAGGAACATGTACGTGACCGCCGTCCACGGCCGCGACAGAATGAGCGCCGGCACGAGCATCAGGTCGCCGACCAGAGGGGGGTATGCCCACTGCGCGCCGAACATGGCTACGTTGGCGATCAGGAGTATCTTGACCCAGGGCGTCATCGTGGCGGCGTCGTGCTCCGTCGGTTGAGTGCCTTCTCCGGTTGGGTACCCCGCAAGCTAACACGGGTACCATTACAAGCCAACCGCACGCGGCGCACGCGCGCGCGAGCCACCGGAGCGTGAAACGGCAAGGTTCATGAACGCCGGCGAATCGGATCTCCTGGACGCCATAGTCGTGGGCTCGGGGCCTGGCGGAGCCACCGTCGCGCGCGAGTTGGCCCGTGCCGGC
>DATMSC010000348.1:0-4055 GCA_035565595.1 Longimicrobiales bacterium
GGATCTGCCGGTGACGCCGTGGCGATCTCCCTCGCCGCGTCCTCCATCCTCTGGTCGCGCGCAATCCGGTCGAGCAGCTCGCGCGAAGCCCAGATCGCGAGCAGCTCACCATCCTGCCCGCGCAACACTCGATCGAGCGGACCCGCAGTGAGCGCCGTCAAAGAACGGGAGAGCATGGGCGCGGCTGCGTCGACCACGAGCACCCTGTCGATGCCGTCTCCGAGACTCTGTGACAGCTCCGACCACCAGGCCTCCTTCCGCTTGACCGCGATCGGCTCGACGGGCGGTCCGCCGAACACCGCCGGATCGACCGGAGTGCCGGTCACCAGCCTGAGCTGCCGCGGCGCCGGTTCCAGCGCGACGACTGCGGTGAGCACGTGCCAGGCAAGGCTCCGTCCCGCGAGCGGGTGCAGATAGGTGGGCAGCCGCGACGCGATCGCGTCCTCGGACGCGCCGCGGAGCGCCACGACTGCGCCAGCCCACTCAGCCATGCGGAATCGCAGCCGGGCGCCGCCCACAAGTGGACGGTCGGCATTCGCGAGCGAGGCTGTGACCGGTAACGCTTCGCATCCGTGCGCGTAGCATCACGTCATACCAGGACGATGTTGTCGATCAGGCGAGTCGTACCCACGAACGCGGCAACCGCGAGCACGGAGCCGGGAACCGCGACGTCGAGCCGGTCGAGGGAGTGTGGATCCACCAGCTCGACGTACTGGACTCTGGCGTCAGGCTCGCGCCCCACCATATCCGCCACGATGCCGCACAACCGGGCCCCATCCCGTTCGCCGGTGAGGAACACGTCCCTAGCCTTGCTGAGGCCCCGGTAGAGCGCGGTCGCGCTCTTGCGTTCGCTCGGCGAGAGGTACGTGTTGCGCGAGCTCATCGCCAGGCCGTCCTCTTCCCGCACGATCGGCGCTACGTCGATCTCAATGCCGAAGTCGAGGTCCTCGGCCATCCGCCGGATGAGCACGGCCTGCTGGAAGTCCTTCTGACCGAACACGGCCACGTCCGGCCGCACTACGTTGAACAACTTCGCCACGACGGTCAACACGCCGTCGAAATGGCCGGGCCGATAGTGTCCGCAAAGCCGGTCCGCGAGAGGCCCCGCCGTGACCCGGATGTCGGGCGCCCCTCGCGGATAGAACTCCTCCGTTCCCGGTGCGAAGAGCAGGTCGACGCCGCGGCTTAGCGCCAGCTCGGCGTCTCGGGCGAGGTCCCGGGGATAGCGCTCGAGGTCCTCACCGGGGCCGAACTGGAGCGGGTTCACGAAGACGGAGAGAACGACGACGTCGGCCCGCGCCCGCGCGCGGTCGACCAGGGAGAGGTGGCCCTCGTGCAGGTAACCCATCGTCGGTACGAGGGCGAGCCGACGGCGGTCCATGGACCCGCCGCTGCCGCGGTCGGCATCCGGCGGGCGAGTCGCCTCACGCGCCTCTTCCAGAAACGCGTGCAACCCGGCGACAGTGTCTACGGTCTTCAATCGAAGGAGTGCTCCGGTCCCGGATATGAACCCTCGCGTACGGCATTGATGTAGTCGCTGACACCCTTGCGCGCCGCCGAACCCAGCTCCGCGAATCGCCGCAGAAATCGCGGCTGGAAGCCCTCGTTGATCCCGAGCATGTCGTGGAGCACGAGCACCTGGCCATCGACCTCGGCGCCCGCGCCGATCCCGATGGTCGGAACGTCGACGGAGCGCGTGATCTCGCCGGCCAGCGCGGTCGGCATGAGCTCCAGGACCATGCTGAACACGCCGGCATCCGCGATACGCTTCGCCTCATCCCTGAGGCGGGCCGCCTGATCCGGTCCGCGACCCTGGACGCGGTAGCCTCCGAGTGCGTGCACGGACTGGGGTGTCAGGCCGAGATGGCCCATGACCGGGATGCCCGCCCGAACGAGGGCGGTGATACGCTCGCAGATCGCGGGGTCGCCGCCTTCCAGCTTAACCGCCTCGGCTCCGGTCTCCTGGAGAATGCGGCCCGCATTGCGCAGGGCGTCAGCGACCGACACCTGGTAGCTGAGGAACGGCATGTCGACCACCATCAACGCGCGCTGCACGCCGCGCCGCACGGCGCGCGCGTGGTGGATCATGTCATCGAGCGTTACGTAGAGCGTGGACTCGTAGCCGAAGATGACCTGGCCGAGTGAGTCGCCGACGAGGATGACGTCGACGCCGCACTCGTCGAGTATGCGGGCGAAGAGGACGTCGTACGCAGTAAGCGCGACGATCTTCTCGTCGCGCTCTTTCATCTCCAGGAGGTCGCGCACCGTAGTGCGCCGTGCCTGGCTCGTGCCGTGGGCACTCATGTGCTGTTCCGACCGCGGGCGGCCGCCGGGAAAATGGCCATAATTGTGCGCCCGCGTTGGGGTTGACGTTGCCCGCAAGTTAATCCAGTATCCCGGGTGTGTCAAACCCGATCCGCTACGATTCGCTCCTCGTACGCCACCTCGCGCGCGAGCTGGACGACAGGTTCCGGGGTGTCCGCGCGAGCGCCATTCGGCTGGATCCGGACACCCGCGTCGCCTCGATCGAGCTGGAAGACACCGCCCTCGAATTCGACCTCCATCCCACCCGCGGGTGGATCTCGATCGGCGCTCCTCGCCCCGCCGCCCGCGTCATCCCCCTGAAGCGCAGGTCCGTAATCGCCTCGGTCACGGCGCCGCCAGACGAACGTCGGCTCGAGATACGCCTCGGCGGCACCGGTGACGGAAGCGAACGCCCGCGTGCGGTGATCGTGGAGCTGATGACCAATCAGTGGAACACTGTGGTGCTGGGCGACGGCGACCGGATCCTGGCGGTCCTGTGGAGTCGGTCGGCGGGCGATCGCAACCTGCGGGTGGGCGCACGGTACGAACCACCGGCCCCGAGCGGCCGTGCCGGCGTCGACGGTGCCCTCGATTGGGACGATTGGGTAGCCCTGCTCGGCGACGTGCCTGCCGAAGATCGGGGCAGGCGGCTGGTGTCGGCGGTTGCGTGGACGAGCCCGCTGAACGCCGGCGCCATTCTGGGTGGCGGCGATCTACGCGGCGCGTACGAGCGCTACGGCTCGCTCGTCGCGGACGACACGCCACGCCCGGCCGTGGTGACGACGGCCGAGGGCACGGCACCCTACCCGTTCCCGCTCCCCGGCTTCGATTCCACGCCATGCGCATCGATGCTCGAAGCCATCGCCAGGGCCTGCGGGGCCACGGCCGCTGAGTCGACGGGAGCGGTGGTTCCCGGCATGTCGCCCGAGCTGATCGCGGCGGTGGAACGCCGGATCGGTCGGCTGGAGAATCGCGCGCGGCGACTGAGGGAAGAGCGCGATGGCGCCGCACCCGCTGCGGCCCGCCTGCGAAGTCACGCAGACCTGCTGCTCACCAATCTCCATTCGGTCCGCCGCGGCGACACCCGCGCCGAGCTGCAGGATTTCTCTGGCGACACGGTGGTGATCGAACTGGATCCGGCGCTGTCACCCATTGAAAACGCCGAGCGGCTCTACGAGACAGCCCGAAAGCGCGAACGCGCCGCGCGGGCATTGCCGCCATTGATCGAGTCGGTGGAACGCGAGATCGCGAGTCTGCGGGAGCTGATTCGCCAGGCGGAGATCGGTGAGGCGTCAGCAGACCAGATCCGCCAGGCGGCGGGGCTGGGTGAAGAGCAGGGATCCGGTTCCCGCGCCGGCGCGCCGAAGATGCGGCCGGGGGGTCCAGCGACGCCTGCACTGCCCTACAGGGTCTTCAGGACTACGGGAGGATTCGAGGTTCGCGTCGGTCGCAGCGGACGGGACAACGACGAGCTCACCTTCCGGCACTCGTCACCGAATGACGTGTGGCTGCACGCCCGCGATTCAACCGGTGCCCATGTCATCCTGCGGTGGCCGCATCGGGATGAGAATCCTCCGGCGCAGGCGCTGCGAGAGGCAGCCGTACTCGCAGCGCTCCACAGTCAGGCGCGCACGTCGGGGCTGATTCCGGTGGACTGGACCAGGCGGAAGTACGTGAGAAAGCCGAGGAAAGCGCCGCCCGGGAAGGTCGTGATCGAGCGCGCGAGGACCGTCTTCGTGGAACCGGATCCG
>DATMSC010000349.1:0-8067 GCA_035565595.1 Longimicrobiales bacterium
GAGGGGCTGCTCCGCGATCGCGCGCAGTACTACCGCGACCTCAGCGCCCCGTTCTACGGCGTGAACCGGCCGGGCGCGCAGGTTTCCGAGGGGGTCCGCGATGCCTTCTGGCTCTGGTCGATGCAGGTAGGTCTCAAGGGAGCGTACGACTGCGTCGCAGCATTCTCGGAGACCGACTTCACCGAAGACCTGAAGAAGTTCGACGTCCCGACATTGATCATCCACGGCGACGACGACCAGATCGTACCGATCGCGGCGTCTGCCATGCGCTCGTCGAAGCTGATCGAGGATGCGACGCTGAAGGTCTATCCCGGCGCGCCGCATGGGTTGACGGCGACGCACAAGGACCAGGTGAACGAGGACATTCTGGGGTTCATCGAGGAGGCGCGGGGGAGGATGGCGGCTTGAGGGGGGGGGGCGTGGGTGGCACGGTGGCGTCGATGGGGCGTCGGAGCCTGGAATCAACACTGCATCCTTACTAGAGACGAATGTCAGCCTTTCTACATACTTTCGTGAAGCCGGAGGTGACGTAGTCGGACTGATTGTCATACCCCTCCCGTACATTGCCGCTCACCACCACCGCAATGTGTCGCGGTGTGGGGAGCGGCGCTGGGAAGGCGCTGTTGTCATCACCTTCAACGTGGAGGGTACCTATCATGGCGACGTTGCCGAAAGTCTGGAGGGCGTTGCCGGCGGTTGCCGCCCTGATCGTGCTCACAGGGTGCGCCACGATCGTGCAGGGGACCAGCCAGGCGGTCGGGATCTCGAGCAGTCCGCCCGGTGCTCGCGTGCTGGTGAACGGTGTGGAGCAGGGGGTCACGCCCACGGTGCTGAAGCTCAAGCGGAGGGAGAACCACGTCGTTGTCGTCGAACTCGAGGGCTATCACCCGTATACGGCGACGCTGACGCGCAGCGTTTCTGGCTGGGTCGCCGGCAACCTCGTCTTCGGCGGGCTGATCGGTCTGGTCATCGACGCCGCGTCCGGCGGGATCTACAAGCTGAGCCCGGAGCAGATCGCCGCTGCCCTGAACCGCAATGTGACGGTCGAACAGGGTAGTGATATGATATTCATCGGCGTGGTGATGGAAGCCGATTCGAGCTGGACGAAGATCGGCGAGCTGGAGCCGGTGAACGCAACGCGTTGATCTAGCGGGCGAGTTCTCCAAACTGGTTTCCGACCGATCAACTTGTAGAACGGTGGCGCCCCGATACCAAGTGGTACATCGGGGCGCCTGCACATCGCGCAGCGATCGAAGACTTCCTTCAAAATGTTCATCACACGCAGGGGTTACCCACTAGTCACCTCCTCATACGCCACCACCAACGCCCCGCGCGGGTTCGGACGCCCGAACGGGCCGTAGGCCTCGAACCCGGGCAGGGGACCGGGCAGGGCCAAGATCTCATCTCGGGTCCTGCCTGCCCGCACCTGCTCCTCCACGAACGTCAGCAGCGCAGCGAAGTAGTCGCGGAAGGCGAGGAGCTCGGCGCGGGAGCCGACCACCGGGAGCCCGGTGTTGGCGTGGCCGAAGATGTAGATGGTGTCGGCATCGTGATCGTTCGCGGCCTGTTCGAGGACCTTCATCCAGTTGCGGATGGAGGCGCCGGCGGGGCGGTCGATCACGGGGTGGCGCTGGTGGAACATGAGGTCGCCCATATGGACGACGTTGGCGCGCTCGAAGGTGATCACCGCATCCCCGCTGGTGTGCGCGCGGCCGTAGTAGCGCGCGGTGATGCGCTCGTCGCCGATGTCGGTGGACCAGCTCTCGGCGAAGGTAGTGGTCGGGAAGAGCTGGTCCTCGGGTGCCTGGCCGCCGCCCGGCGGATGGCGCATGTGCTCGGCGGTCTTCCCGTGGGCGACGACGCGCCGGGCCACCCCCCGGAAGACCTTGTTCCCGCCGGTGTGATCGGCGTGGTGGTGGGTGTTGAGGAGGACGTCGACCGGGCGGCCGCCGGCCCGCGAGCCGAGCCCATCGAGGAACGCTTGCGCCGAGTCCGGGAACTGTGCGTCGACCACGACGACGCCCCCGTCGTTCACCAGGTACCCGATCGTCCCACCGCGCATGGTGAAGTAGCCGACATTGCGGCGGATCGGGGTGAAGACCGGTTCTTGGCCGGGGGCGAGGAGGATGCGTGCGAGCCCGGGGCGCGCGAGGGCGGCGGCGAGGAGTCCGGCTAGGGAGGTGGCGAGGAAGTCGCGTCGGGTGGTCGGCATGGCGGCATCCGTCCAGCTGGATGGTTTGTGTCGACGCCGGGGGCGGAACGCGGCCGGTGTGGTCCGGGGGCGGCCATCCGCGACGGCGTGGGAGATGAGTGGTCTCCACGAGAGTACGCGGGCGGTGCTGAGTGGGCAAGGGAGGAGGTGCGGCTTGTCGGAGTGTTCGCCCTGTGCCTTATATCCCCGTTGCCGGGGATAGTGGCGGCGTGCCGTCCCTTCATCCCGCAGTTGATGCCCGAGATGTTCGTCGGGACGCCGATGGAGGACGAGTACCGGAATTTCGTCGCCAACTCGGGCGGCGCCCGCGCATCTGCGTTACACAGGTGTGGTGACGCGGTAGAGTACGGGGCTCTTCTTCACCACGTATGTGCCCGCGAGCTTGTCGTGCCACCCCTGTCGGTCGCCATCGAACAGAATCCAGAAGAAGCCGATCGACAGGAGGAGCCCTGAGACCCACTTCCCGATCGACTCCCGGAAAAGCATACGCCAGAAGCCGGCGGTGCTCCCGTCGGTCTTCACGACGTGCATTCCGAGGAGGGCTTTCCCTATGGACGTCCCACGTGTGTACAACGCGAGTCTGACAAGGAAGTAGAGCGGGAAATGAGCCCAGAACACGAGCATCGGAAGCGCGTCGTCGGTGGTGGCAAGGGTTTTCGGCGAGGCTAGGGACTCCGCTACGACGAAGGCGATCAAAACCATCACGACGACGACCACCAGCTCGAGGACTTCAGCTGCGAGCCGCCTGCCGGGCGATGCCAGTCGACCGGCGTTCGGGTGCGTGAGGTGCGCCCGGCACCTCACGCACCACAGGGACCAGGGTGCATTCTGGGTGCTACATACGACGCAGGTTGCCACGATGTCCGAATCCTTTCTGTGGGAATTGGGTCGCTGATGTTTTGAAGCTCTGCCCTTGGGATAGGGATCACACGATATCCAGGGTTTCCCTGTGCGGCAAGGAGACCATTTTTAGCGCACAAGATCCAGAGGGCGGCGAGGGTGGACCGCCGTGGGCGTTGCGAATGTCTCGGCGCAACTCAGCGCGCCGCACGATGATATGCCCCGAGTCGTCGCGGATCTCGTCGTCACGCAACCTTCCCGATCTTGCGCCATTAGAAGTCCAGGATCCGCTCGTCAGGGACAGTGCCGACGTGACGGCAGCCGTCGCCCAGATGTCGTCGTCGCCGACGATGGCGATCCTGCGGCCGTGTTTGTCGTAAAGGGCGTGTTCCCGCATCTCGTAGTATGTATTGCGCATCCTCGCGCTGCCCCTCACCCCGAAATCTGATCCACTCGGACTCACGTTGTGAGCTATCTTGGTGGCGGACTCAATTCCCCGAGGCCGGGGAGGAGAGACGCCCGTGAGAAAGAGTCGATTCACCGAGGAGCAGATCGCCATGGCACTGCGGCAGGCGGAGGCCGGCACTCCGGCCGCTGAGATCTGCCGCAAGCTGGAAGTCACCGAGACCACGTTCTACCGCAGGAAGAAGCAATACGGCGGTCTGGGTGTCTCGGAGCTGCGTGAACTGAAGCAGCTCAGGGAAGAGAACCGGAAGCTGAAGCAACTCGTGGCCGATCTCTCGCTGGACAAGAGCATCTCGCAGGAGGCGCTCCGAAAAAAATGGTAGCGCCCACTTGAGGTGCGGACGGTGGCCCGAGTGGGCTAGGGAGGCATACCGTCTGAGCGAACGCCGGGCGTACCAGGTCTTTGGCGCAAATCGCTCGAGCGTTCGCTACCAAAGCCAGCGGCAGAGCCGGGACGCACTGCGTCGTCGGCTCAAGGAACTTGCAGCTGTGCGGGTGAGCTGGGGCTACAAGCGGCTCCATGTACTCCTTCGGCGAGAAGGCTGGCGGGTGAACCACAAGCTCGTCTACCGCCTGTATTCCGAAGAGAAGCTTGCCCTCAAGCGCAAGCGACCGAAGCGGAGGAAGAGTGTGTTTCCTCGCGAAGTCCGGCCACCTGTCGCTCAAGTGAACGAGCGTTGGGCGATGGACTTCGTGCACGACGTGCTGGCCAGCGGCCGTACGATCCGCATCCTCACCGTAGTAGACGTTTTCTCGAGAGAGTGCGTGGCCCTGGTGCCCAAGACCACCTTTCGTGCCGAGGATGTCTGCCGTATCCTGAGTGAGGCAGGAGAGAGGCGGGGCAAGCTGCCTGGGCTCATCTCGGTAGACAATGGGACTGAGTTCACCTCGAAAGCGCTCGACCACTGGGCCTACTGGAACCGGGTCCGAATGGACTTGTGTCCGGCCGGGCAAGCCAACTGATAACGCCCACATCGAAGCCGTGGGTGGCAGCCTCCGACGTGAGTGCCTATCGCAGCACTGGTTCCTGGACCTGAACGACGCCAGAGGGATCCTCTCCGGCTGGAGAGAGGACTACAACAACATTCGGCCCCACAGCAGCTTGGGGCATCTGCCGCCCGCCCACTTCCGGGTCGGCGGCGCCTTCACCCCCGCCCCCGAGAGGCTCGAAAACTTACCCGTATAGTGGACCAAGATTGGAGAGAGGGGCAAATCAACCCGGTTGTCCCGGAATCGCCGGACCAGCTATTCCGGGACAACCGGGTTGATGGTGACTGCGAGGGCGACCTCGCTCGAAGATTGAGCATGTACGAACTCGTTCCCCCGCAGCCAGGCGACGTAGCTCGTCGACGTGAGGGTTCCCGCGTCCACGCCGCATACGACCGGCCCGTCGGACGTCGCCTATCGCACCGGATCCGGCCCGAGCCGCGGCCGCGCCGGATACTTCCTCGCGTTCGCCTCCAACTTGCGCAGCGCTGCTGCGTGCAGGTCGATCCCCGCCACGTCGGCGAAGCGCAGGATGCCGAGGAGCACGTCGGCGACCTCGGCCTCCACATCGTCGCGGCGCTCGCTAAGCGCGTCCTGATCCCAGCGGAAGAGGGCGAGCAGTTCGCCGGCCTCGCTCGCGATCAGCGCGGCGAGGTTGCGGGGCGTGTGGTACTTCTCCCAGGCGCTCCCGGGCGAACTGGGCGAGGCGTCGCTGGAGGTCTTCGGGCCAATCCACGGCCTCACCCCCGGAACACGTTCTCGTTGTGCCAGCTCAGCAGCTCGGGGGCCGGTTGGTATTCCGGCTTGTTCGGCACCCAGATCTCGCTGCCGTGCAGCTTCATATAGTTCTCGCCGTCGTTGAAGTCGTCGCGCATGCGCGGGCTCGCCTCGACGCGCAGCTCGGGCGTCACGGTGATATAGCCGGCGTCGAAGAGACGGTGAAGGTCGGAGCGGAGGAGCAACCCGTTGCGGACGTAGTGGGTCTGGACCTCCGCGAACGGCCGGATGTGCGCGGCCTCGAGGGCGGGCACCGCCTTCTCGCGCGTGACCGCGCACTGCCGCTGGTACGCGTCGAGCAAGGCGACGCGGAAAGTGCCCTGCCCGATGCGCCGCTTCCCGAGCACGGGGTCCGAGTACCCGCCCGCGATCAGCTCCGCCTCACCCTGTTGCTGCCGCGGCCTGGCCACCTGCAGTCGCTCCAGCACCTGCTCCCACAGCGTGGCGCCGATGCCGTGCCTCAGGTCGTATCGCTTACCGCGAACGATGTTCGGGGTGAAATCCTCCGGCTGCGGGATCCACCACTCCTCCGGCCAGAAGAACGGCTCGACGAGGATGATGCAGCCAATAGTGAAGTCCTCGTACCAGGGGACGTCGCCGCCGCGCAGACCGGCGATGCTATCACGTAGCTGATGTAGCGACGCGGCGCCGTTCTTCCGGCCGAACGAGTCCCACGCGATGCTGATGGGAAGGTCGACGTAGTACTCGAAGAAGCCGCCGCCGGCGATCACGTTCCTCGGGCTCTTCAGCTTGAAGAGCATGAGCTCGCCGCGACGCAGGACGCGGAACCGGCCGCCCCACGGGTTGGGCTGCCAGAAGTTGACCTCGTCGACGTTCTCCTGCCGCGAGAGGAAGTCGAACCAATCGAGATCGGTGACCGCGACCCAGGCGTTCATGCGACACGCTCCTGGCCCGAGGTCGGGGCGGTCCAGGCCCTCGCGTCGTCGTGCCGGTAGCCCGGAACGTATTCGCCGTCGGCGGCGTTCCTCGTCGTTCTCGGCATGGCGTAGTGGGATTGGGGACTGAGTGACGGGACTGCAGAACTGCGTACAACATACAACGTTGTTCCGACGAGGGAAAGGGAAAAATCGGCGCGGGGTGGGAATCGTCGTCAGCGTACCGGCCCACGGAGTCGGCCTGTGATGGATGAAGGCGCGGTGGGCCCGCGACGCTGCTCCGCGCCCACCGCGGGCTCAGGCAACGTCGCCCCGCTCACCCTACGCCATTAACCTCACCCCCCTCACCCCACCCTCACCACCACCTTCCCCAGATGATGCCGCCCCACCGCCTCCATCGCCTTCCCGATCTCCTCGAGCGCGAAGACCCCGGCCACGTGCACCTCGAACGGTCCGCTTTCGACCAACCGGTTCAGGCGCTCCATGACGTCGGGGGCGGGATCGCCGTCGTACCCCTGGAGCCGGACCCCCTCGACGGCCTCGGGCTCGGGCTCTATCCCGTGGGGGTAGGCGCCGCGGCCGCCCTTGCGGAGGGTGGAGAGGACGAGCTGGGCGACGTCGTCGCCGGCGGTGAGGAGCGCGGCGTCCAGGCCGTCGGGCGCGAACTCGCGGGCGGCTGCGACGACGTCGCCTTCACGGCCGTCCACGACCGCGTCCGCACCGAGCCGCCGGGCGAGCGCGACGCCATCCGGGCCGGATGCGACGGCCAGGACGCGGGCGCCCATCAGCCGGGCGAGTTGCACTGCCGCGTGGCCGACGCCGCCGTTCGCGCCGAGGACCAACACGGACTCGCCCGGCTCCACGTGCAGCACGTCCTCGAGCCCGCGGAGCGCCGTGACCCCGATCCAGCCGAGCCCCGCGGCCTGCTCCATCGGGAGCGTCCCGAGGACTAAGGCGACGGCGTCCTCGGGCACGGCCGTGTACTCGGCGTAGAACCCGCCCCGCGGCAGCTTCATCGCGTAGACGCGGTCGCCGGGGCTGAAGCGCTCGACCTCGGCGCCGACCTCCTCGACGACGCCCGCGCCCTCGGAGCCGAGGACGTAGGGGAACGTCGGCTCTCCGTCGAGCATACCGGCGAAGCCGCCTTCCCGCTCGTAGAGGTCCCACTCGGCGACCCCGGCGAAGGCAATGCGGATGAGGACGTCGCGGGGGCCGGGCGTCGGGACGGGGAGCGACTTCACCTCGAGGACCTCGGGGCCGCCGAAGCGATCGATCGCAACGGCGCGCATGGTTTTCGGTACGTGGTGCATCGGGCGCCTCCTGGTTTCGCTCCACGTTGTGGTCCGCACCTGTCGTACCAGCGGTGGGCCATGCGTTGCGCCGGCCGGGTCTGGATCTGGCGTTCGACGAACGTGAGAAACGCCTCGGTGTCGTCGCGGGGATCTCGCAGCCCCGTGGCCGCGCCCTATCGCCGGAGCACGCGGGCGCAGCATATTCCCGACCATGACGAGCGCAGCGACGAGGAGAGAGGAATCCGATGCATCGCGACGGACGGGCGCCGTTCTGGCCGCGGGGTTCCGCCACTCCGTCGCGCTCCGCACGGGCGGCACCGTGGTGGCCGTAGGTGACGACCGCTACGGTCAGTGTCGCGTCGAGGGTTGGCGTGACATCGTCGCGATCGCGGCCGGCAACGCCCACACCGGGAACTCCCACACCGTGGGCCTCAGGTCGGATGGGACCGTGCTCGCCGTGGGGTGGAATAAGCACGGCCAGTGCGAGGTGGGCGGATTGGGCGACGTCGTCGCCATCGCCGCCGGGTGGCGCCGCACAGTCGGGGTCAGGGCGGACGGGACGGTGGTGGCCGTAGGCCGGAACGGCCAGGGGGAGTGT
>DATMSC010000350.1:0-9725 GCA_035565595.1 Longimicrobiales bacterium
GCCAGCCCCCGACCCCACGCGACCGACCACCCGATCGACGCGGCGGAGTTCGCTGCTCTCCCCCGAGAGGGCCCCTACCGGATGGAGCTCGTGCGCGGGCGCGTGGTACGTACCCCCCGCCCCGGTATCCTTCACGGCCGGCTACTACTCCGCCTCGCCAGGCTCCTGGATGACTTCGTGGAGGCAGGTGGCCACGGTGTCGTGGTGGTGGAAGCGGGAACGCTCCTGGAGCGCGGTCCGGACACGGTGCGCGGCCCCGACATCGCCTTCTACTCCCACGCGCGCATCCCGGAGAGTGGTTACGCGACGACGTACTGGGGACCTCCCGACCTCGCCGTGGAGATCGCGTCGCCCGGGAACCGCACCGGGGAGCTGCAGGAGAGGGCGAGAGAATACCTCGACGCCGGTGTCCGACTCGTCTGGGTGATCCACCCTACATCACGCACCGCTACCGCCTACCGCGCCGACGGCGAGGTGATCCACGTGGGAGCGGACGGTGTGCTGGAAGGCGGGGAGGTGCTGCCTGGGTTCACGCTGCCCCTGACGGCGTTGTTGGCCGTGTGAGTTAGCCACGAACAGCGGTCAGCTGAGAACGGACGGTTGGCGAGCAGCTCGTGTTGGTCTACGGCGCGGCCAGAGCACTAGCTAGTGTTACGCCCTATTCTCTCTCGTCTTGGACCTGTATGGTCAGTCAGCGGGCACCTGCCAGAGACATGTCACCTTTTCATGACAATCGTCATACAAAAACGACATTATACTAATAGCTCGCCGCCCCCTCCACCGCCAGCCACTCCTTCCGCGCGGCGAAATCCGGCAGCGCCCGCTCTACCCGCCGCCAGAACTCGGCGCTGTGGTCGGGTACGATGAGGTGCACCATTTCGTGGACGATGATGTAATCGACGATAGACGGCGGGAAGAGCACGCTCCGCCAATGGAAGTTCAGGGTCCCGTTGGGCGAGCACGATCCCCAGCGGTAGCCCAGCTCCCTGACCGCGACGGACCTCGGCCGCACGCCGATCCGGGGCGCCCACCGAACTACCCGCCGCTCGATCCATCGCCGTCCGTTCTCACAGTACCACCGCACGAAGTGCTCGTGCGCCCTGGGAACGGTATCGCGCCGCAACAGGAAGCGACCCTGTAATAGCCGCAGGGGCACCTCCTGCTCGGACGGATCCACCACCTTCAGTCGGTATCCCCGCCCCAGGTAGGAGAAGGTTTCGCCACTCACGAACTCCTTCGTCGGCGCCGGCCGAAAGAGCATCTCCTTCCGGGCGAGCTTCTGGCACACCCAGAGCTCCTTCTCGCGGGTGACCTCTGCCACTCGCTCGATGGGACAATCTTCGGGTGCTGCGATCCACAGCGAACCGTCCCGCTCGACGGTGATCCCGACCGTCTTGCGCCTCGTGCTCCTGACCAAGTTGAAGCGCAGGTCACCAACCTGGAGCACCTCGCTCGGCACGTGCCGCGAGCTCCTGCTCATCGTACTCGTCCCGCCGACTCCTCAGACCAAATACCCATGCCTCGCCTTCGCGAGCTCCATGATTCGGTCCGCGACCCTGGCCTGTTTTTCGAAAGGTACCACGTCGTGGTCGTCGAGGAACCGGACTATCCACGACCTCAGCTCGTCCTGCAGGTTCGGGTTCCTCCAGAAATCCACACGCCGGATCTCCTGTCGGATGTGGTCGACGAGTTCGATGGTGACACTAACGAGCCTGTCGACGACGTCCTGATCGATCCAAACCTCTCCTTCCTCCCGGCCACCCCCATCCCGTCGGACCGCCTCGCCCACTCCCGCCACCTCCTCGATGAGTATCCCGAAGAACGGCGCCTGCGTCTTCGGATCGAGCCCCGTCTCGTCCCCGGGCCGCCCCGCCCGCACCTCGGCCGTGAACTCCCGCAGCTCCTCGACGAGACGCTCCCAGTCGTCCTCGAATGACTTCAGTATCTCCTCGAGCCGCTCTGAGAGCTTCTTGTAGTAAACCGGGTCCTCCTGCATGTGCTTGCTGATGTGGTACCGCGCCGCGTGCTCCATCTCCGAGGCCTTGGTCCGCGGCGAGGCGTGCGAATCGACGACGCGCTCGAAGTCCTCGTCTAGGATCGAGATCGGCCCGATCTTAGGGTCGACGCCCCTCGCAACGATGTACTCGTCGATCAGCGCCCGCACCTTCTGCCCCGCGCCGAGGAGGTTGAGCTGCTCGTCGCGGTAGAGGTTCGCCGCGGCCTTGTTGATGAAGCCCAGTATCTTCGCATCGCGCACGAACGGGAGCGCCTCCGGCCGTGGCAGCACGATGTCGAGCGATTCGAGGAAGAGCTTGAGCTTCACTATGAACTCCGCCCGGACCTTGACGTCCCCCAGGAGCTCGACGCAGGCGGTCACATCCTCGATCCGCTCGATCCCCCGCGAGTGGAAGACTGCGAGAACCCTCTCGTGGCGGTCGCGCAAGCGCGGGACCTCGTCCCGCAGGTCGGTCAGCGCACCCTCGACATCCTCGTCTGCGTAGACCGCGAGCGCTTCCTTGAGGTGCGCGCCGACGCCGACGTAGTCGACCACGATCCCCGCCTTCTTCCCGCTGTGCGTCCGGTTCACCCGTGCGATCGCCTGGAGGAGCTCGTGCCCCCGCATCACCCGGTCGAGGTAGAGGACCTGCGCGACCGGCGCGTCGAATCCGGTGAGGAGCATGGTGCGGACGCAGAGGAAGGCGAGGGGGTAGGCCTTCTCGGGGTCGTCGTGGATCAGTGGTCGCTTGAAGCGCGCGATGTGGTCTTCCTGCCGCGCCCGGTCACTCCACCTCGACCACGAGGGATCGTCGTTCGTGCTCCCGGAGATGACCGCCGCGAACTCGAGGCGCCTGATCAGGTCGAGGTGGCGGTGCGCGCGGGCGAGGAACCGCGTCTCGTCGTCCTTCTCCTCCATCTCCTCATCGGAGAGGGCGAGGCTGTCGGGGTCCATTGCCTCGAGGCGTTCGACCAGCTCGTCCCGCGCCTTCTCGAGCTCGCGCTGGTAGAGGACCGCCGCCCGGCGGGTCGTAGCGACGACCTGCGCCTTGAACCCGTTCGGCATGATCGCACCGACGTAGTGGCGGAACATATCCCGCGCCTTCGCCGCGATCAGCTTCGGCGCCTCGAGGACGTTGCCCTTCGTCGCGTACTTCCTCCTGATCGCCTCCAGCTCCGCGGGGGTCCGGTCCCGGAACATGTCCTCGAAGAGCTGGTCTAGGGTGCGGCCGTCGGCGACCTCCGCATCCGCGGTCCTCCCCTCGTAGAGGATCGGGACCGTCATCTTGTCGGCCTCCGACTGCTTGATCGTGTACCGGTCGATGAAGCCGCCGAAGATCTGGTGCGTCTTCTGCCGCTCCCCGATCAGGATCGGCGTCCCGGTGAACCCGATCATCGCCGCGTTCGGGAGCGCGCGCCTCAGATTCGCGTGCAGTGTGTTCGTGTGCCCCCGGTGCGCCTCGTCGACCAGGACCAGGATCTCCTCGGACTCGTTCAGGACCGGGAAGAGCTCCTCGGCGGGGAGGGTGAGGTGCGAGACGACGTCGTCTGGAACGCCGTCACCGGGCCGCTCACCAGCCCCCTCGACAGAGCCGACGTCGCGGAGGTGGAGCACCCGTTCTGCACTCTCCGCCGCGGGGCCGTCCACCACACCGGGAGATGCGGCCAGCCGAGCGCCGAACCCTGCCTCCCTTTCGTAGACGACGTCGTCTCCTCTCCCCTCGCGCCGCGCGACCCGCCGGAGGTCGAACTCGATGACCTCGGGCTCGATGTCCCGCTCCTGGTACTTCTGGATCATCGCGAAGACCATCCCCGCTCCCGGCTGCCGGAGGAGCTCCTTCAGCTTCTCCGTGCTCCCCGCCTTCTGCACCACCTCGCCGGAGAGCTGCGCGGTATCGAAGAGCTGCTTCTCGAGGTCCCGGCGGTCGGTCACGATCACGAACTTGTAGCGGCGGAGCCCGGGGAGTGTCCTCATCTTCCGGACGAGGAAGACCATCGTCAGGCTCTTCCCCGAGCCCTGGGTGTGCCAGATGATCCCGCCGCGGCGATCTCCCTTCTCTTCCCGAAGGCGACGAATGGCCGCATGGACCGCCCGGAACTGCTGATAGCGCGGCACGAGCTTGATCCGCCGCGGACCGGCCTGTGCGAAGAGGACGAAGTTGCGGACTATGTCGATCAGATGCTCGGGTCGCAGCATCCCGGCGGCGAGGATATCCTGGCTGGTCAGGGATTCCTTACCCATCTCCTTCGCCACCTCCGCGATCGGGACGGGGCTCGTGTCCTTCCACTCCCGGTAGTGCTCGTAGTCCGAACCCACACTCCCGGCCACGGCCTTCAGCCCCGAGGTCGCGATCATGAGCTGATTGTAGTGGAAGAGCCGCTCGATCCCTTCGTCCTCATCGATCCAGTGACGCTGGTTCGAATAGCGGAGGAGCTGAGTGATCGCCTCTTCGACCGGCTCGGTCACCGCCGGGCTCTTGCACTCGATCACGACTAGCGGGATCCCGTTGACGAAGAGGATGATGTCCGGAACGCAGTACTCCTTCCCACCCGGCGGGTCGACGCGGAACTGGTTGATGGCTAGGAAGTCATTGTTGCGCCAGTCGTTCCAGTCGATGTAGTGGACCGTCCGATCACGCCCCTGATCCCACTCCGGGAGCCCGTCGACCTGCGTTCCGGAGAGGAGGAGGCTGGTCACCTCCTCGTTGGCCTCCATCAACCTCTGCGCCGAGATTCGCTCTAGCGCGCTGACCGCCTGGTTCAACCGCGTCTCGTCGAGCCACTCGTTCCCCTCCGGGTCGCGGTTGATCCGGCGGAGCGCTGCCCGGAGTCGTTCGCGGAGTAGGACTTCGCGGAAGCTCGAACGTTCGGTGACCGAGGGGTCGTCCTTGCTACCCTCGATATGCGACCAGCCGAGCCGTTTCAGCTGCTCGATCAGCGGGCGTTCGACCAGGGTGTATTCGTTGGGAAGCGGCATCGCAGCTGGCGTGTCGAATCGTGAATGATCGGATCGTTCAGGCCGAAACCGTCTCCGTGGCCAGGATCTCCTGCAAGACGTACCTCTTGAATTCTCCTATATCGGTGAAGAAGCGGAACCCCGCACGGTTCGCCGCCTCCTCCGCCTCGGGGCTCTCGTTCAGTAGGATGACGACCGGTTGGCTGAGCCCGAGCTGCAGCCCATCCGGCCAGGCGAGGTCGAGCACCGCGAGGGGTTCGCCGGTGACGACGTCGACTACCTCGTACTCGAACTCGCCGCCGGGGAGCCCCTGTCCGATCACCCAATCGTTGGCCTCGATCAGGACACGCATCTCGTCGTCGTCATCGATTCCGCCGGGGACCACGAACTTCTCCCGTTCGAGGATAGGTTCGATCTCCTCACTCTCCGGCGCGGGTCCGGCAGCCGGCTGACCGTGCAGTAGGCTGTCGAGGAAGTCGTTCGCGGCGGCGGCGAGGAGCTCGCGCCTCGCGGCGAGGAAGTCACGGTAGTTCTCGATCTTCCAGAGTTCCCTGTCCAATGGGATCCAGTGCGACTCGATCACCCCGGGGTTCCTGGCAGCGAACTCCTCCAGGTACTCCACCGGATCGCGATCGGATACCTGTAGGTTCGTCTCCTGGGTCAAGAAGGTGAAGTTCGCGAGCGCGTTGACCTCCGGGCGCTCGTAGCCGTACCGGTAGAGCCGCGCCTTGGGGAAGATGTGGTGCAGCTGTAGGCTCGAGTTCCTGCCGAGGAGGTGGCGCGAGAGCTCATCGCCCGACTCCCAATCGCGCGCCTTCCATACCCGTGTCAGCATGTAGAGGAGCGGATAGAAGCGGGCACCGCGATTCCACCCGGCGAAGTCGTCGGGACGGACGAGCAGGTCGCCGCGGTCGCGGTGGAGCTGCTGGATCAGGCGGTCGAGCGCGCCGTCGTTCTCCTCGATCAATCGCAGGTCCTGGTTCAGCACGGTCTCGGTCGACCCCGCGTAGCGGCCCCAGAGAATGGTGTGCACGTACCAGTAGAGGAGTCGGTCCCTCTCCCGATGATCTTCGAAGCGACCGTTCCGTTGGGCGAGGTACCGGGTCATGAGGGGGAAGGAGTACCGGCTCCCGAGGACCCGATCGTGGTCGAGCCCGAGACGCGACGAGACCAGGTTCAACAGCCGATCGATGTACCTCTCGGCATCGCGAAGCCCCTGGCGGAAACGCGCGGGCTCCACATCCGCCAGGTAGGAGAAGAGCGCCTCGCCGGTGACGATCGTGTTGATGTTCCTGAGCAGCCAATCGAGCTTGAACTGGAATCCCGCACGCGCATACTTCCGGAGGAGCACCTGCATCTCCTCCCGCGCATCCGGCCACGACGCGCAGATCTTGGCGAGCGCGAGGTCACCCTTGCTCAGCTTCGTCCCGCCGCTGTTCACCTTGTTGAATATCTCGACGACGACATCGACCGTCTTGTCCTCGCCCGTAACCTCTTCGATGTGCAGGTCACGATCCCGGATAGCGAAGATGGCGTTGAGACGGTCGATGTACGTCTGCAACTTCGGCGCGAGCTCCGGGTGCCGCGCGATCCGCTGGAGGAATACGCCGAGCCCCTCCTGCATCAACTCGGTGACGCTGATCCACCGCGGATCCCCTGCCATCTTGAGCGGGAGGTAGAACTGGAAGACCTCGTCGTCGAGGTGGAAGTAGAGGCCGGTGAAGGCGGCGGGGTTCCCGTCGAAGAAGCGTGGCGGCTCGCCCCGGATGATGCCGTAGAGGGTGGTGATCCGCTGTTGGCCGTCGAGGAGGAGCTTGACCGTCCCTTGGGCAAGTTGGACATCCCCACGCGCCCGGGCGTTCTCCGTGCGCGTGGTCCAGACCAAGAGACTACCGACCGGGTAATTGCGGTAGAGGGAGTCCATCAGGCCACGGACCTGGTCCCGGTTCCAGACGTAGCCGCGCTGGAACTCGGGGAGCGCGATCCCGCCGTCGTCGATCTGGTCAAGTATCGTGGAGACTCTCATGCGGTGGCCTCGACGGTTTCTGGGTGGGTGCTGGGCACGGGGACTCGGACACAGCCGGTGAGGAGGTCTTGCATCAAACCTCCCTTCGAGAGATTCAATTTGTCCCGAAATTTTTCTTCGCTTCGGATCCGCTCATCATACACAGATAGCATTGACTCGATACGCTTCTGTTCGGATTCAGGGGGAGTGGCGATTAGATACTTTTCTAGATCACCTCGCCGGACGTGAACCAGCCCTGAACCTCCATGTGCGTGACGCTCCACGCGCCTTCGGACATCGTCCAACGCATAATAGAACCAGCCCTGTCTAACTCCATCCAGTGGCGTGACGCGAAAGATATGCTGGTTCAGAACTCCCACTGGTCCCAACCAGATGAAGGGACCAAACGACGTACCGCGACTACCCGACCATGAAAATAGCAGCGTCCCGGGCGGAATAATATATTCCCTACGAACCCTCCCGGCGAAATAGTTGAAATCAACCCCACCGTTGAGGTTCTGAATTCTTATTATTGGAAGTCCGCTCTCTGCCCATTCCTCCGGCTTGAATGCGAGGCCGTTCAACAAATAACATAAACTTCCGAGCTGCCGTACCTCCCACTCCCTCGGAATCCTCCCCAACGGCGAGTCCTTGAAGAGTTCGGGGTGAGCGACGGGATCGCGGAGCTCGCCGTTCTCGTCCAACCCACGGGTGAGGAGATCGTGCAGGAGTCCCTGTTTCATCTCCTTCAGCTTGGCGATAACCGCCTCGGTCTGTTGGATTGCCTCGTCGACCGTGTCCAGGATCTCGGCGATGCGGCGTTGCTCGGGGATAGACGGAGCGTGAACAATAATATCCCGGATACTTGACCAGGACGTTCGAGGCATCCGTGTCCCAATTGCAGTTTGGTTGGCAATATGGAACACGGCATCACTTTGCAACATCCAGGCTGCGTATCGCTGATCTGCCTCACCAGAGGTTCGCAGAACGATTATATCCGTTGAGCAATATCCTTCGAAGTCAACTTGGACAGACTTACGGAGATAAGGCCGAAGCTTACCAAACAGGATATCACCAGGCCTGAAAACAAAATTCGTGCTAGCCGAAACTGTGCTCGATGCGACGCCCAATATTTTGCCTCCCCCTTCGGGGATATGCTCTAATCCAATGTAAGGCAAGTCGGACTTCTTGTCGCCATAACCGACCTGTTGCGAAACAACTTGTACGAGCTCGTCGAGCCTCCTAGATTCATCAGTAGTTTGCATACGGCCGCCGCTCATACTCCCCCTCAGCCCACTCCGCGAATTCATTCAACCTCTCGATGAGACTGCGAGCATCATCGAGCGAGTAATAGACTCCCTGGTACGACACGGTATCCTTTTCCTTGATGATCGCCAGTAGGAGCTTGGATCGACGAGGATCGACCCTAGCTCCCATCGCCTCCTGAAGTGCATAGACCGCGCGAGTATGATCGCCCTCGATCGACTTGAACCCTCCGTAGGCAATGGTCAGTGCGTCGGTATACGCGATCGCAGAATGGATTGCGACGATAGCGATTGCGTTACCGTAGGAAGAGTCCTCATCGGCAACTTCGAGGAGGTCAGTCGCACTCTCCCGCAGGGCACGGGCAACACGATAATACTTTGCCCCCTGGCTACGATCCTGAGCCCTACGCCGTCCTCGCCTAACCACTCACCAACTCCCGGATCGACCATCCGACGACAGTACGTTCATCACGCAAGACCTCTTCGACGAAGGGATCGCCGTCGGCGTGTTGCCTGCGTAGCTGTGCCAGGGTCAGTACGACCGGCGAGAGCTCGACACCGAACTCTGCCCTGATAGCCGGTGAGAGATCGACGAGCCTGTCATGCACCCTTTTCTTGCTACGCGGAGTGGAGACGATCACGAGGAGATCCAGATCACTCCCCGGCACCGCTTCTCCCCGGGCCGCGCTTCCGAATATCACCGCTCCCAGCACCGCCTGCGTCCTGCCGAGTATCCGGGCGAGACGCCGGAAGAGCTCTTCGGAGCGTGCCCTCTCCTCCTCGAAGAGCCGCTCGATCACAGACGCCAAGCGGTTCGACCGCGCGAAGGTGTAGAGATGCTGGCCCGACGCCTCCCGGCGTTCGACGATTCCGGCCGCCGCGAGATCGTCCAGGACGGCGATCGCCTGGTGAGAGAGACCGGCGAGCCGCGCGGCCTCCCGGCCCGACACGGGGCGGTCCAGCGGCACGAGAACGCGAAGTAGCCGCACCTTGCTGCGGGTGCCGAGGATGTGATCGAGGGGTTCGAAGAGCATGGCTCTGCAGGTTAGACTCACTCAACAGACGTCATAACTTCATGACGTATATCACGAAGTTATGACACCCCTCGCCGCAGGTCAACTTCGATCAAACGTACCCCAGCTCCCTCAGGAACCCCTCCAGCCTCTCCACCGCCTCCTCTCTCCTCGCCTCGATCTCGCGGAGGGTGGTCCGGTACTTGTCCCAGAGCTTCTCGAGCTCTGCGATCACCTTCCTACGGTTCGCCTCTACGTAGCGATCGATCTCGTCGATGAGTCTGTCGCGGAGGACTTCGAGGGCCAGGGTCCGCGTACCGTTGCTCCCGAGCTCGTCTCGCGCCTCGTCGAGGCGCGAGACGAGCTGGGCGTGCAGGCTCCTCAGCTTCCTACGCGCCGCAGCGAGCTCGCCCTTGAGCTTCTTGAGCTCCTCCTCACTCAACCGGTCTTCATCCTCGCCCGCGTCGTCGGCCGCCCCGCCGTCGTCTCCA
>DATMSC010000351.1:0-2862 GCA_035565595.1 Longimicrobiales bacterium
GGGTGAGAAGCGGTTCGGTGACGGGAGCGCTCAGAGCGGTCATGTCCGCTTCTATCGCGCGATGAAGCTGCCTCGCACGGTGGATGTTGCGAACATTCGCGCCCGCCACGAGCACGGCGTGCTCACGCTGGTGCTGCCGAAGGCGGAATCCGACCAGCCGCGGCAGATCCCGGTCGAGGTTGGTGCTGCGGAGAACGGACCGGAGCGGGGCGGTTCTCAGTGAGCTCGGGCATGCAAGGTACGGTACGGGCGCACGACTGCGCGGGTCGGGTGTGAAATCCGACCCGCGCGTGCGTTGTGGCCGCCCACCGCGGCGAGCGCGCCGGCGGGTGCCGCGCGACGCGGACGCCAGCGGCGGCTACCTGGCGTAGCGACCGCCTGAGGCGCCGCGGGCCTGGCCGCCCCGGCCCGAGCCGGGGGAGCCCTGGCCTCCGTCGATGCGCACGACGTTCTGCGCCTTGAGCCCCTTGGGTTCCTCGATGATGTCGAACTCCACGCGCTCGCCTTCGTTCAGGGTCTTGAAACCGCTGCCCTGGATCGAAGTGTGGTGGACGAAGACGTCCGGGCCATCATCCTGCTGGAGGAAACCGAACCCCTTCTCCTGTGAGAACCATTTGACGGTGCCAGTCGTTCGTGCCATGGAAGCGTTCCTTCTGAGTGCCCGAGGCGGCCGTGGTGGTCCGCAGGCGCAATGGCATGCACAACTCGTTCCGCTGTGTCAGACGGGCGTCAGCGGCCAATGGGTGCGTCACCGGCTCGGGTTCCTTCCGCGAGAACCTGTCCGTGGGGACGTTGACACCGGACCATCGCCCGAGGGCGCGGCGACGGCGGCGTACACTCGCCGGCTAATCGGCGGCTTCCTGGAGTACCTCGATCGGGGGACGGCGCAGGACGTCGCGACTGTTCACAGCGCCGATGATCAGCGTGAGCGCGACGACGGCGCTCCAGATCGCCACGATGGCGATCGGCGGGACTGTGAACTCCAGGTTGAAGAGCCGCTCCGTCAGGAGCCACGCTGCCACGCAGGCGAGGAGCAAACCGGTGAGCGCGGCGAGTGAGCCAAGCGCCGTGTATTCCGTCAGGAGCACGCGCGCGATCTGACCGCGGCTCGCGCCGAGCGCCCGGAGGAGCGCGCTCTCGCGCCGGCGCTGATACCTCGATGTCGCGATGGCGCCGGCGAGCACGAGGACGCCGCCGGCGAGCGTGAAGAGGGCGAGCGCGCGGATGCCCAGCGCGACCCGCGCGGCGATGGCGTCGACGGTCTCCTGGACGACGGCCAGGTCGAGGACGGAGACGTTGGGGTATTCGATCACGATGTCACGCTGCAGCTCGGCACGCACCGTGGGGTCCTCGACTCTCCCAAGCGCAACAAGCGTTTGCGGTGCCCGGTCCAGCGACCCGGGCTCGAAGATGACGAAGAAGTTGGGCGACAGCGCCGTCCAGTCGACGCTCCGCAAGCTGGAGATCCGGGATTCCACCTGCACGCCCTGCACGTCCCACGTGATGCGGTCGCCGATCCCGACGCCGAGCGAACGCGCGAGCTCGTCATCCACCGAGATCCTGTAGACCGGATCAGACCCTGCGTCAGCGCCGGCGTCCACGTCCCACCACTCGCCAGCGACCAGCGATTCCGCGGCGCCGAGTGTATCGCGATACGTGTTCCGGTACTCGCGGCGGAGCGCCCAGCGGGCGCCGTCGTCGAGACGGATCAGCTCCTCGACACTTCGGCCATTGACGGCGGCGATTCTGGCAGGGACGAGCGGCGTCACGTCGAGCGGCGGGAGCCCGCGGGCGCGCACCAGGGCGTCGATCCCGGCCCGCTGGTCCGGCTGGACGTCGAAGAGCAGGATCGACGGCCTCGCCGCCTCGTCTCCGAAGTCCAGGTATGCCAGCAGGTTGTGCTGCACGAGGTACAGCGTGCCGAGGAGGAACACGCCGAAGCCGATGGAAAGCGTGACGACGACGGTCTGGTTCCTTGGCCGGAACAGGTTCGCGATCCCCTGCCGGACCACGTACGGCGCTCTGGCCGGAAAGAACCGGCGCGTCGCCCGGATGAGGAGCGCCGCGGTACCCCAGAGCGCCGTCGTGGTGGCGATGAGTCCGGTAGCGTACCAGAGCCCCACCGGCGTGTTTGGAGCCTGCCAGACGCTGAGGGCGACAACGCTCGCAACCAGCGCGGCGCCTGCCAGCCAGCGAGCCGGATCGAGCTGCCGCGCAGCGGATTCGACATCGCGCCGGAGCGCCTGGAGAGGCGCGACGTTGCGCACGGACAGGAGCGGCAGAACGGAGAACAGTGCCGCGACCCACACGCCGATTCCCAGGCCGGTGATGACGGGCCAGGGTTCGAGGTGGAACTCGACCGGAACCGGCAGGTGCTGCGCGAGCAGAGCCGGCAGCACCGCCTGCAGCCCGACACCGGCCACGACGCCGGCGGTGGCGCCCGCGAATCCCAGGAGCCCGGCCTGGAGCAGATACGCAACGAAAACCGAGCGCTGCGTCGCGCCGAGGCATCGCAGCATCGCGACAGTCGTCAGCTTCTCCTTCACGAATACGTGCACGGCGCTGGCGACACCGACGCCGCCCAGGAGCAGCGCCGTGAGACCGACCAGTCCGAGGAAATCGGCCAGCGAGCCGTACGCGCGGATGAGCGATCGCGCCTGATCGTCGGCGGTGCGGATCCTCGCCCTGTCCTCGCGGGCGGTGCCGTCGTAACGCTCCTCGAATGCGCGGGCCTCGACCTCGGGCATGCGGAGGAACGCCTGGTACTCGACCAGACTGCCGAAGCGTATCAGATCGGTTCGGGCGAGGTACTCGCGCCCGATGAAGACGCGCGGCCCTATCGCGGTCTGGATCCCGACCTCG
>DATMSC010000352.1:0-4028 GCA_035565595.1 Longimicrobiales bacterium
CCCGTGAGCTCGGCCTGGGTGGCCGAATCCGGGTCGGGCTCGTCACCGGCGACGATCTGCTCGGCCGCCTGCCGGCGCTGGTAGCGAGCGGTCACGAGCTGCGGAACATGGACACGGGCGAGTCGCTCGAGTCCGTGCTCCACCGAGTGCAGAGCGCGAACGCGTACATCGGGGCCGGGCCGCTTGTGAAGGCGCTGGATCTCGGCGCGGACGTGGTGATCGCCGGTCGCGCCGCCGACGCGGCGCTCACCTGCGCGCCGATGATGCACACGTTCGCCTGGCCGCCCGATGACTACGACCTCGTGGCGGCTGGCGTCGTTGCCGGGCACGTGATCGAGTGCGGCGCGCAGGCGACCGGCGGGAACACGCTCCTCGACTGGGAGACGGTACCGGCGCTCGAGGACATCGGCTATCCGATCATCGAGGCCGAGCCCGGTGGCAGCTTTGTGGTGACCAAACACGCGGGGACCGGAGGGCGCGTGGATTCGGCCACGGTAGCGGAGCAGCTCGTTTACGAGATCGGCGATCCGACCACGTACATCACGCCGGATGTCATTGCGGATTTCACGTCAATCCGCCTCGACGACGCCGGACCGGACCGGGTGCGCGTGACGGGTGCCCGCGGGCGGCCGCCGCCCGGGGAGCTGAAGGTATCGATCGCGTATCATGCCGGGTGGAAAGCGGTCGGAACGCTCGTGTACGCGTGGCCCGACCCGCTGCGCAAGGCCATGGCAGCGGACCGGATCGTGCGGGAGAGGCTGGACCGCCTGGGCATCCGTTTCGACGCGGTTCGCACGGAGTTCGTCGGGTGGAATGCGACGCACGGTCACCTCGCCGGGCCGCCTCCGGAGGATCTGCCCGAGGTTCAGCTCAGAATCGCCGTGCGGAGCGGCGAACGTGAACCGGTGGAACGGTTCACACGCGAGATCGCGCCGCTGATCCTCAGCGGCCCGCCGACTGCAACCGGGTACGGCGAGGGGAGGCCGCGGGTCCACGAGGTGGTCGCGTTCTGGCCGGCGCTGATCGATCGTAGCGTTGTCGAGTCTCACATTCGGGTGGAGGCGATCGACGCATGAGCGCCAAAGACGCGCGCTGGTCGCGCTGGCTGCTGCCGCCGCTGGTCCTGATCGTGGCCGCGGTGATCGGATACGCATTCAACTTCATCCTGGCCATCGCGATCATCGTGATCTTCGTGGCGATCTGGATCTCGCGCGCGCTGCAATGGTCGGAACCGCCCGAACCAGGGGAGTGACCGCGGGGACGGCGCCGCCATGGCAACCGTAAGCCTTTTCCGCATCGCCCACGGCCGGTCAGGCGACAAGGGCGACACCGTCAACATCGGCGTGATCGCGCGCCACCACGCGCTCTACCCGTTCCTGCGCGACGTGCTCACCGCGGAGCGAGTCCTCGAACATTTCGGCGCCCTCGTAAGAGGCCCGGTGGAACGCTACGAGCTGCCCAACCTCCACGCGCTCAACTTCGTACTCCACGGAGCACTGGACGGGGGCGGTACCGTGTCGCTCATGACCGACGCCCAGGGGAAGACATGGGCGACGGCGCTGTTCCGAATGCAGATCGACGTCCCGGACGAGCTGCTGGCAATGCTCGCCGATGATCGTTCCCGACGCGGGTCGTGATCCATACACATCGCAAGGCGCGGGGCGAACCCTACAATGGCGGAAAGGAAACGGGTGACGAGCCGCGTCACCGAAGGCGTGGCCGTCGTCACCCTCGATCGTCCAGAGAAACGGAACAGCCTGGACGCCTCGATGATCGCGGGGATCGCGGCGGCGCTGGACTGGGCTGCCGGTGAAGTCGAAGCGAGGGTCGTCCTCCTGCGGGGAGCCGGTCCCGACTTCTGCGCCGGAGCGGACCTCAGCGCCCTCGCCGCCGCCGCGGAGAAAGGCGATACCCTCGAAAACCTCGACGACGCGATGGCGCTCGCGGAGCTGTTCTCGCGCATGCGCCATCACCCGCTCCCCATTGTGGCGGCCGTTCACGGGCACGCCTTCGCCGGCGGCGCGGGGCTCGCCCTGGCTTGCGACCTCGTCGTGTGCAGCGAAGACGCTAGCTTCGCGTTTCCCGAGGTCCAGCTCGGTTTCGTGCCGGCGACCGTCATGGCACTCGTGCAGCGGGCCGCGGGACAGAAGGCCGCCTTCGCCCTCCTCGCCACCGGCGACGTCATAGACGCCGGCAACGCGGCCCGACTCGGGCTGGTCAACCACGTATATCCCGCTTCCGGCTTCCAGGAGGAAGCCGAGCGGTTCGCACATTCTCTCGCCCGACGACCCCGCGGCACCTTGCGCCTGATCAAACGTCTGTTCTACGGTATCGAGTCCACCGCCTTCGACGATGCTGTCGCCCGCGGCGCAGAGCTGAATGCGCTCGCCCGTTCCACCGGCGAGTTCCGGGCTGGCGTCGATCGATTCCTGAACCGGCGCAAACGGGAAAGGTAGTCTTGTTTCGACCATCGCGGGAACGCCGCGGGCCGGATCCGCAACTCGGGCTCAAGATGGCGCTGTTCGCGGCAGGTGCCGTGGTCGGTGTCATCGGCATGGCCCTCGAGAACAGACTCGTTGTCACGTCGGCGGTAGTGATCCTTGGCGTTGCGATTGCGATGCGGTTCACTTCCCGTCGGCGGAGCGACGGCGAAGAGGTCGACGACGGTCGATCCTGATCGACCACTCGCGGCGCGATGGCGTTCCGGCGCCGCACGTGCTCGTGGGTTTGCTCTTCCGCGTCGCGGGATCGGGCCGTACACTAATCACGGGTGGCTGCGAGAGGGCTGGGCGATGCATCAGTACCTCACGGACGCGCACGAATCCTTCCGACGCCAGGTCCGCGAGTTCGCTGAGGCGGAGATCGAGCCGGTCGCGCGTGAGCTGGACAGGACGTCACGCTTCCCGTGGGACACCGTGCGGGCGATGGCCGACAGGGGATACTTCGGGATCGAGGTGCCCCGCGAATACGGCGGTCTCGGGCTGGACGGGCTCAGCTACATCGTCGCGATTGAAGAGCTGGCGCGGGTCGACGCCAGTCACGCAATGACAGTGAGCGCGCACTCCACGCTCGGCACATCGCCGATCGCCGAGTTCGGCTCGGACGAGCAGAAGTCCCGGTTCCTCCCGCTCCTCGCAACAGGGCGGGTCCTGGCCGGCTTCGGACTCACCGAACCCGGTGCCGGCTCCGATGCCGGCGCAATCCGTACGACCGCGGCGCGTACCGACGGCGGATACCGGCTGAACGGCAGCAAGATCTTCATCACCCATGCGGGCGTTGGTGAGGTTTTCGTCGTTGCTGCGACAACCGACCCCGACGCGGGTACAAGGGGTGTCACGAGTTTCATCGTGACCAAGGAGATGACGGACCGCGCCGAGGCGGATCGCGTCGGCGTAGGGCACGCACCCGAGCTCGAGCCGTTCACGGGCGGCGTGTATGCCGGGAGGAAAGAGGATAAACTCGGCTGGCGGGCGTCCGATACCAGGGAGCTGATCCTGGACGACGCTTTCGTCCCCGAGTCGGCCCGGCTGGGAGAGGAAGGCGCCGGGTTCGCGAACTTCATGCGGACGCTCGACGCAGGGCGTATTGGCGTGGCCGCGGCAGCGCTGGGCGTGGCGCAGGGCGCGTTCGACCGCACGCTCGCGTTCACGGGTCGGCCCCGCGCCGGACGGCCGTTGCACGACCGGCAGTCCGTCCAGTTCGCGCTGGCCGACATGGCGACCGAAATTGCCGCGGCCCGGCATCTCGTCTATCATGCGGCAATGCGCCGCCAGACGGGGGAGCCGTTCGGCCGCGAGGCGGCCATGGCCAAATTGTACGCGAGCGAGCTGGCCATGCGCGTCACGAGCCGCGCGATACAGCTCCACGGGGCGGAAGGCTATACCGATGAGCATCCGGTTGAGCGAATGATGAGAGACGCAAAGCTATTCGAAATCGGCGAGGGCACGAGCGAGATTCAGCGCTTGCTCATCGCCAGACACCTTATTCGCGCCGGGCGAGGCGCCGGAGACTGACCGTGGCCGGCTCTG
>DATMSC010000353.1:0-2067 GCA_035565595.1 Longimicrobiales bacterium
CGAAACCGAGCAACATGGCACTCCAGACGGAGTTGCCGGAGGCCCAGGCAAAGGTACGCGCCACGGGTATCGCTTCCGTCGCGCGGTCGTCCTCGATCAGGTATCGGATGAGCTGAGCCGCCGCCGCGGAGTCTGCGGGCGCAACGGAGACCAGGCGGCGGAACGCTTCGATCACGTCCTGCCGGGCCGCCGTTACGCGGGCGGGCTCTTCGGGAAGCTCCGGCTTGTAGCCGCGTGGCGAGAAGTTGATGCAGAAGCGCCCCACGCGTTCATCGCACTCGCCGCTGCGCGAAGCGCTGTACGTGATGGGTGCGAGCTGGCGCGACAGTCGTTCGTACTGCGTCTGCGCCCGCGTGGCATCACGCCACAGCGCCGCAAGCGAATCGGGTGATACGGCGGGCTGGACCGGACCGGCCTGGATCAGCACCGCGAAGGCGAAGGCGGCGACCATAGGCACCTCGTCCATGGAACCCTTCTTGCAGCGGCCACGCAATCTATACCGAACCAACGGGCCACGAAACGGAGCCGAAGATGAGCCGGGATCTCGCCGCCGGCGCGGCCGTACTGCAGAAGCTTCGCGAACGCATCACGTCCGGCTGTTATCTGGGTTACTGGCAGCCGGGGCAGCGACTTCCCAGCATACGGACCGTGGCCATGCGCGAGGGCGTGGACCGCAAGACTGCCGCCGCCGCCTACCGGCACCTCCAGGAAGAAGGCCGGGTCGAAGTGCACCCGCGCTCCGGCGTGTACCTCCGCGCCGCGCCACTTCCCGCGGCATCCGACCCGCTCGAGCGCCTTCACAGACAGTGGCTCGCGCACGCGTACGAAGGCGCACGCTCGCTCGGCCTCGATACCGGCAGCATCCTCCGCTTCGTCAACGCGGTTGCAGACATCGAACGCATGCGCGTGCCAGTGGTCGAGTGCGATTGGGCGCAGGCGGAGCTCGTTGCCAGAGAACTGAGGACGAGGCTCCGCGTGCGCGCATCGCCGTACCTGCTGGAAGAACTGCGCCCCGGTGATCCGGCGCTGGCCGAAGCTCCAGTCATTGTCACGACGCCGTACCACGTGGGAGAGCTGCTCCTGCTCGTTCCGGGTGCACGGGTCGTGGAAGCCACACTCGCTCCAGGTATCTTCCGTGAGCTGGCGCACCGCCTTGCTGATGGCGATGTGCTGCTGGTAACGGCGACGCGGAGCCAGCGCGAGAAACTGGCTGCCGCACTGGTTCAGCACCTCCCGATCGAGCGCCACAACCGCGTGCGTCTGGTTACTGCCGAAAACCGCGCGGAGATCGAGCCCGCGCTCCAGAGCGTGTCCAGCGTGTTCCTCTGGCCCGGAACGCCCGACTGGGTGGAATCGTCGATCCCCATGCGCCAGATGCGATTCCGCCCGTCCCAGTACCTCTCGGAGGACAGCATCACGCTGGTCCAGGCGGCCATACTCCACGCCGCGATCCGGCGAGTTCGCGCCGGTACCCGCGCGGAGCTCGTCTCGGTACGGTAAGCGCCCGCGGCGGGTGAGGGATACGTCCGCGTTTGCACTCAACCGCATCAGTACGTCCAGCGACGGCGGATCTCGGCGACGAACTGGCGCTGCGGTGCGGTGGTCGGCAGCGGCGTCGTCGAGGGCCGGAAGAGCCGTACGGCGCTGAGCGGCTCGTAACCGAGAAGCAGCGTCCATTCCGGGTCGATCTGCCATTCGAGCGAAACCGACCAGTCATCGGTGAGCACGCCCGTGCCGCCAAAGATCATCCCGAAGCCGGACTCGACTGTGATGTAGAGGTCTTCGGCGACCTGGAAGCCGAACACGAAGATCGGTGCGGTCAGCCACGGCTGCCCTCCCACGCCCGTTCGTATCTCGAACTGGTAGAGCGGAAGGCCGAGATCACGGAGAACCGCTTCCTCGAGCTGGACGGCCGCAAGCTGGGTGATCCCCCCCACGAAGATGTTCTCGAACACGCCCGCGCCGGGGAGGATTCCTCCGCCGAACTCGAACGACGGCTGGCCGAACAGGATGAAGCTCAACAGCTCGGTTTCGGGGATCTGGACGCCGTCTGCGGTGCCGAGCGAG
>DATMSC010000354.1:0-5035 GCA_035565595.1 Longimicrobiales bacterium
CGAACGCCGGACGGACCTCCCCGATTTCGACGCGGGCGACACGATCCGGGTCAACGTTCGGGTGCGCGAGGGTGAGAAGGAGCGGATCCAGGCGTTCGAAGGGGTCTGCATCGGCCGGCGGGGCTCCGGAGTCAGCGAGAGCTTCACGGTGCGGAAGGTGACCGCGGGCGTCGGTGTCGAGCGGATCTTCCCCATTCATTCGCCGTCGATCGAGGCGATCACCGTTGTTCGGCGAGGGCGCGTGCGGCGAGCCAAGCTGTACTACATGCGTGCCCTGCGCGGCAAGGCTGCGCGTATCCGCGAGAAGCGCCGCGGCTGACGCCGCGCCGGTCCGGTGGCTGGGCGCCGCGGAGGAACCGGGGACCCGAACGCGGCCCGCCGCGAGCGGCGCCGGTTGTCGAAGCTGCTCGCCATCGAGCGAGACCTCTGGGAGCGCGGCTTCGAGCTCCTCGCCGGCGTCGATGAGGTCGGGCGGGGACCGCTGGCCGGACCCGTGGTTGCCGCGGCGGTGGTGCTCCCTCCCGGTGTCGCGATCCGGGGCGTGGCGGACTCCAAGCAGCTCGACGCCAGGCATCGCGAAGAGCTGGCAAGGGAGATCCGCAGCCGGGCGATAGCCGTTGGGATCGGCGCGGCGAGCAGCCGCGAGATCGATCGGTACAACGTACTGCGCGCGTCGCATCTGGCCATGCGACGCGCGCTCGTTCGTTTGGGGGTGCAGCCGCACCACGTGCTCGTCGACGGACTGCCCGTCCCCGACCTGGGTTACGAGCACACGGCCATTGTAGAGGGGGACGCGAGGGTCCACAGCGTGGCGTGCGCGTCGATCATCGCGAAGGTCACGCGGGACCGACTCATGCAGCGTCTCGCACTGGCGTACCCCGGCTACGGGTGGGAGAACAACGCCGGGTACGCCACGGCGGAGCACCGGCAGGCGCTGGCGCGGCTAGGACCGACGCCGCACCACAGGCTGTCGTTCGCGCCGCTCCAGCCAACCCTGGACCTGGGCGTATGAGATGCACACGGAGCACCTCCAGAACGTGCGCGTGCGGTGGGTGCTCGTCGGCTGGCTGATCGCGGTGGCCGTGGCGTCGCTCCTGGCGCTGGCGCTGGCGAGTTTCGGGCTCCTCACCGCGACGGCGGAGGGTGGCACGGCCTGGGCGACGCTCGCAGTCGTGATCGGCTTCCTCGCCGGTGGGCTGTTCACCGGGGTGCGCGCGGCAGAGGCGCCGATCCTCCACGGCGTCGCCATCGGCCTTTTTTCGATCCTCGCCGCGTTCGTGCTCAACCTGCTGGCGTTGCTGCTCTTCGAATCGCCGCCGTACGCAACGCTGTCCGTGACTGCGGGTTTGACGCTCATTTTCGCACAGGTCGTCGCGGCAGTGCTGGGTGCGTGGTCCGGCTACACGTACGCCCGGCGGGGCGGCGAGCTGGAGGTGTGATGGCCGGTCGAGCGGTGCGTCACGCCTCGACCAACGACTTCAACGCGCGCAGCGCCTCTGGCCAGACGGCTTCCATCCTTTCGCGATCGGACGGCAGTACGTCGACGGCGATGTGGACCTCCGTTCCACCGTCGACGGTGCGCAGCGTGTACTCTTCCAGCGCACCGGACCATTCGCGGACCTCATCGCTCGTCGTGTCTTCGACGCCATTGTCGTAGGTCCCGAGCTGTTCGATGGTGATCTGCTCGAACGGCCGATTCTTCGCGATGCGGCCGATCATCCCGACCACCCTGCCTTCGTACGGCGCCAGGAACAGGATCCTGCTCCCCTCCGACCAGTCGCCGATGAAGTGTGAGCCCTCGGCGAATGGCGCTGTCCAGACACGGTAGGTGGCGTCGCCGAGCAAGGCGTTCCAGACGGCTTCCCTGGGCGCAGCGATGGTGATCGAGAATTCGAGCCGTTCCATGACCTCCTCCACTAGGGGACCAGAGTTGAGCCTTCAGGATAGCCGTCAGGACGCGATGGTGCCATAGCGGGGCTGCTGGCAAGGCGCACCGGTCAATGACGACAGCGCTTTTGCGCGGTTGTACATCGCCCCGAGTGCGGCTAGTTTTCGGTGGGCCGGTAGCTCAGTCGGCAGAGCAGGGGCCTTTTAAGCCCAGGGTCGTGGGTTCGAGTCCCACCCGGCCCATGCCCGAAAGTCAAACCCCCGCAACGAGATCGCTGCGGGGGTTTTTTCTGCTGTGCCCCGGAGTGTCCCAGAAAACGTCACACCAGGACGCTGTCACATGTGCCGGACGCGGGACAGCGGGGGCGCCGAAACGATATCCGCCGGAGCGCGGTCGCCACCAGAACGACCGATGTCGGATCAGCTGTGGCGGATGCGGCTCAGCGCCCACGGCGTCAGAACGCCGGTGGCGGCCAGCAGCAATACTGGCGCGACCGTCCGGAGGATGTCAGTGGCGGGGAGCGACTCCAGCGTTACCCCGGCCGCCCCGAGCACTACGAGCCAGGCCGCCCCGGACACGATGGACCCGAGAGCGACGGCGGCAATGTGTCGCGTCGTGAGAACCCGCTCCCGGAAAGCCGCCCAGAGGACGTAGCCGCCACCGACCACGGCCAGCGCCATCGCTATCCACGGCACGACGTAGAGGATCGCGCCGGCAATGGCTGCGGGGCCGATACCGCGTCGCACGCTGATCGAAAGCAGCGCGAGCATCGCGGCCCCGACCAGGGCGATCGCTCCCGCTCCGATCGTTCGACGCCGGTAACGCATCAAGAGCGCACCGATCGCCGCACGGAGCGAAACGAGCGCGATCACGCCCAACATCACCAGGACGACCAGCGCCGCCTTCTCATGGCCTGCCATGCCGAACACGGCTTCCCGCAAGGCATGGTGAGCCTTCCACAGAACCACGATCTCAGCGCCTGTCGCCTCCACGATCGCCTGCGCTCGCGGCCCTCCGAAGTACGGGTCGGTAACGGTGGCCCATTGCTCCGCGGTCACCCACCCCCTGGTGAGCGGCAACGACGCCCAGGCACTGGTGAAGACCATGACCAGCGCGGCCATGAGACAGACGGATCTCACCAGTACTTTGATCCACGACATGCGGGCTGTCCCGTAGGGCTGCGTCGTGTCGAACGTGCTGGCGAATACGCGGCCCTGATTCCGACGCAAGCCGAAGGCGTTGCCCCCCAGGAAGATCAGCATCCCCGGCCACGCCATGACAACGAGCGAGAACGCCAGCCGTCGGAGATCGGCGATGGGGCCGGACACCGCGAACGCCAACGGGATCGCCATGGCGGTCACCGCCCCGAGAACGATGACCATGACTCCGCCGGATCTGAGCTCATACCACAACTGCGCCCGCGTCGGGGACGAAGTGGGACACGGTAAGAGGCCTGCGAGCCAGCCTTGCAGCCGGCCGAGCCAGCCGGCGTGGGCCACCATCAGCCGCGGGTCGCCACGTCGCTGTCGGGACACGCCTGCCACCGTGACGCCCACGGACAGGACGGCCGCGGCCGCGAGCAGCCCGTAGTCGACGGGCGTGAAATCGACACGCGGGACCGTCCAGTCGGCCCGGCTCATGAGCAATATCAGGAAAAGCGCCGCGGCCCCGGACCCGACATACTGGACCACCCTGCTGTGGGTCGCCCACTGGACGCACGTCAGCCAGAGTCGGACGGCGACGATCCAGACGGCGATGGAGAGTAGCGGGAGAGATTGCCCGAACGCGGCCGATAGAGTTGCCGCTGTAAGGAGATACCACACGACGCCCGAGGCTGCCTCGTACGCCATGGCGGTGCCGACGGCAACTCCGGTCCCCACCGGGCGGGCGTAGAGGAGGTGGAAGGGGAAGCCGGGCTTGTATCCGTCGATGAAGCGCCCGCCGTTGAGCTTCGCGGTTGACAGCCAGAACAGCCCGTGCTGCGAGAGCAGGATCATGACTGCGAACAGGACGCCCGATCCATTGAGGAGGCCCAGTGAGCCGCCGATGAGCCCCGCGGCGAGTCGACTGGCTGTCTCGACGCGGGTCAGGCGCCAGTTCTCCCACAGGATAGCGGCGACCGGCGATCGCATCACGCGGCCTCCAGCGGCTCGTGGCGGCCGGCGCGGGCGAGGAAGATCTCTTCCAGCGTGGCGTCCCTGGAGTCGACCACCTCTCCGCCGAGCGACACGACCGAGGCCCGGAACTCATCGAATGGGCCGCCGTGAATGACGCTCCACGTGCGTCCGCCGCCCTCGAATGAGAACGCGTTGTCGAGCCGAGGCGGGGCTTCGAAATAGTCGGCAAAGCGAACGCGGCTGCGCCGATAGTGGCGACGCACGTCCTCGATCTCCCCGCTCAGCATCACCCGGCCGTCGTGAATCATGGTAATGTGGTCCGACATCCTCTCGACCTCCTCGAGGAGGTGGGACGAGAAGATGACGGTCCGCCCGTCGTCGGCGACGGCGCGGACTATGGCGTCGAGGATGTCGCGACGGACCACCGGATCGAGGCCAGTCGACGGCTCGTCCAGGATCAGCAGCTCGGGACGGTGGGCGACGGCGGCGACGAGGCCGGCCTGTGCCCGCGTCCCCTTCGACAGTTCCTTGATCCGCGTCGAGAGATCCAGCCCGAAGGTCCCGATCAGCTCATTGGCGTAGGCCTCGTCCCAGCCCGGATGGAACGCCCGGGTATACGCCATCAGCTCGCCAATGCGCATCCACTCCGGCATGTCGCGGTCTTCGGAGAGGTACCCGATGCGGCTGAGCACCCTGACCGGGTCACGGACCGGGTCGAACCCGAAGACGCGCACCTTCCCGGATTCGGCACGCAACAGCCCGAGCAGGTGCCGTATCAGCGTCGTCTTCCCCGCGCCGTTGGATCCGACCAGGCCGTACACGCGCCCTTCCGTCGCCCGGAAGTCGACGCGGTCGAGCGCCACCTTCCCGCCGAACGATCGGCAGAGGCCATCCACGTCGACGATGATTCTGCTCATGGCTACCTCGCCGCCCGCGCCGGTTCGTCCGCGGCTGCCGACTCCATGGCTGCCCGGCGCTTCTGGATCATGCGCACGATGTCTTCGACGGAGAAATTCAACTGGTGCGCCTC
>DATMSC010000355.1:0-11815 GCA_035565595.1 Longimicrobiales bacterium
GGATGCAGGGTAGTCCACAGCACCTCGAGCTGCGTGACAGGGTCGCGGCCGGCGAGCTGATCGGACCCCGCATCTACGCCGCCGGTCCCGCCGTGAGCGGCAATTCCGCGAGGACGCCTGAGGCGGCAGCGGCCCTCGTCCAGGAACAGCAGGCTGCAGGTTACGACCTGCTCAAGGTCCAGACCGGCGTATCGCGAGAATCGTTCGATGCGATGGCCGAGGCGGCGCACCGGCTCGGCATCCCGTTCGCAGGGCACGTTCCGGAAGCCGTCGGGCTGAATCGCGCGCTCGAGGCCCGCTATTCCTCGATCGACCACCTGGACTCGTACCTGCAGGCTCTCGCCGGCTATCCCGATGGCAATGCGCCGACCCCGACGGGGCTGTTCGGGTTCTACCTGATCGATGAAGCGGACGAGGCGAAGATTCCGGAGGTGGTCGCCGCGACGATCGCGGCCGGTGTCTGGAACGTACCTACACTGACGCTGGTCGAGCACCTCGCGTCGCCGGAAGATCCGGAGCGTATGGCGGAGCGGCCCGAGCTGGCCTACATGCCTGCGCAGACCGTGCAGCAGTGGATCCAGCGCAAGCGGGCATTCCAGAACGACGCCCGCTTCACCCCTGAACGCGGCGCCCGCTTCATCGAAATCCGGCGCCAGCTCGTCAAGGCGCTCCACGACGCAGGCGCGCCCCTCGCCCTCGGCTCCGACGCGCCCCAGTGGTGGAACGTCCCCGGCTTCTCGGCGCTTCGCGAGCTCGAGCTCATGGTGGCGGCCGGGCTGACGCCGTTCCAGGCGATGTCCGCCGGTACGCGCGATGCCGCCCGGCTCATGGGCGCTGATAACGAATGGGGCACTATCGCTGTTGGTCAGCGCGCCGACATGGTCCTGCTCGATGCCAACCCGCTTGCCGACATCACCAGCGTCTGGCAGCGCGCGGGAGTCATGTATGGCGGACGGTGGCTGCCGCGCGAAGAGCTGGACGCCCGACTCGAGGCAATCGCAGCATCGAACAGGGAGTAGAACCTCGCCCCGGACGAGGCGTGATCCCTGACCTATCCGCCCACCTTCGGCCCGTGCCGCTCGCTGGCACGGGCCTTGCCCCATCTCCCGCCGTCGTATGAGTCACCCGGAAGTACCCAACCTGGAAGGAGTAGTGACGTGGCTACACCCGGCCGACGCTGGCGGATGGCGGCAATCGCCGTCGCAGGGTTCATCACAATCGCCGGAACCGCCGGCCCCGCGCACGCGCAGTCCGTACGATCGGAAACGCGGGGTCTGCTCCTCGGTGCCCACCTGAGCTCCACTTCTCTCGAAATCGAAGACGGCGACCGCGAAACCGGCGGCGGTGGTGGCCTGATGATCGGCTACGGCGTTTCGCGCCGGGTCGCTATCTACCTGGGAGTCACCGGCACCCGCGTCCGCGTATCGAATCCCGACATCGGCGACGAATACACGCTCGGCCACGCGGACCTGGGAGTCCGGGTTTCGTTCCGCGGGCCGGAAGACCGGTTCATCCCGTACGTCGTCGCTGCGGTGACGGGAATGTCCGCGAAAGCGGACATCCCAATCGGGAACGGGGCGACGGTCGAAGGTGAGATGCGCGGAGGGGGTCTTACGCTCGGCGGCGGTTTCAGCCACTATTTCAACCCGTCGCTCGCGCTCGACGTCTCTCTGCTCCTGACGGGCGGCCGCTTCACGGAGCTCAGGTTCGGGCCGATCTCGGCCGAGATCCCCGACGAGCTCGAGGCCAACGCCGGGCGGCTGACCATCGGATTGAACTGGTCGCCCGGCGGCAGCAGGTGAACGCACGTTGAAACGTCCGGCGAGCGGCCGCTGGTGCGAGGTGGTCCGGTTTCGGGCGGATCCATGCGCAGGTGGACGCCAGCCAGAGGCGCTGGCGACACCTTCCGGCGACGCTCGCCGCCGGTGGTAGGATCGTTCGCTGTCGTGTTGTCGCCGGAGCAGCCCCGGCGGCAGCACACGCCTGTTCGTGATCTGTTCCAGGGGCGGAGGGAATGGTTCGGTATTCAGGCCTTGCGGCGCTCGCGGCGGCGCTGACGCTGCTCGCCGGAATCACGACGACCGCGAACGCCCAGGCGGGATTCGGCTTCGCCGGCGGTCCGTCGTATCCCGTGGGCGAGCTGGGCGACGTGGTCGACTCCGGTTTCCACGCCGGCGTGACCATGGACGCCGGGCTTCCGCTCCTGCCGGTGGGGATCCGCGCGGACCTCATGTTCCAGCACCTGCCGGGTAGAGCAGGGTCCGACAGCTTCCGCCAGGTCGCAGGAACTGTGGCGGCCCGCGTCGGCGTGTTACCGCTGCCGGTCCTCTCGCCCTATCTGCTGGGCGGCGTCGGCCTCTACGCCAGCAGCTTCGATCCGGACCCGGAAGTCGACGGCGACTGGGGCACGGACGCCGGCATCAACTTTGGTGCCGGCGTGCGGCTGAACCTGCTCGTCATCCGACCGTTCGTCGAGGCACGCTACCACCGCGTCCTCTCGAACCCCGGCCGCGGCTTCGTACCGATTACCGTCGGCGTGCACTTCTAGAGGACGACGATTCCGCTCAGTGCCCCAGGTGGTGCTCCAGCTCGGCCATGATCGCATCGGCGCGATCGAGCAGCGCCTTCGCGGACGGATCGAGCTCGATCACGCGGGCGCGGTGGGCAGCCTCGAACTCCTCGATCGACGTACGGATTTCCGGTCGCTCGAGAATTTCCGTCTGGAGCACCTGGATCGAATCGTGGACCGACTGCGCTTCCGCCGCGAGCGTCTGGAAGGTCGCGAGATCGCCGGCTTCCTGGGCCGCGATCAGCCTGGCCTGGAGCTGATCCGCCCGGGCGAGCAACGCGGGGTCGGCTTCACGGAGCGCGGACTCGACGGTGCCCTGGATCGATTCGAGCTGGCGGGAGAGACCCTCATCCTCGAGCGCCTGCGTGTGGAGCGGGCCGAGCGTCTGCTCGATTTCCTGCATTTCGATGATCAGCGCGAGGATGTCATTGTCCATCGCCCCGGCTTCCGCGGCCGGTAGCTCGGTCTGCGGCTCCGGATTGGCCCCGCGATCGCACGCGGCCGCCGTGACCGCTGTTGCTGCCGCCAGAACCGAGAGCCAGCGGAGGTGTTTCATGGAACGGCTTCCCGTCTGAGATGATCATCGGCGTCCCCCTGACCCGATGCCGGCCCACCCGCGCGCCGGCGCGGCGACCGGACCTCAGATCGAGCGCATGGCCACGGCGGGCTGGCGGCGCGCGACCTGGCCACCGACCGACCGGTGTCCTGCCAACGAACCGCAGACGTTTGCTACACCTCCCGTTCCGGGTTGGATCCGTCCGACTGGCGCCAGAATGGCGCTGGCATCGTTGACCGGGGCGGCCCCAAAGCGATACGTTGTCGCATCATCCCCAAAAAATCCGTCTGAAGGAACGGTGCACCATGCGTGCAGTCCTCCGGCTGTCGTGGCTCTCCGCCGCTCTTGCGTCGGCCATTCCAGCCTCCCCCGCGCTGGCGGTGCAGCGCTGGATGGAGCAACTCGACCGCGGCGTGGTCGCCATTCAACACGAGCCCGGCAACGTGGTGGTGAGCTGGCGGGTGCTTGGCACCGACCCGGAGGAGGTCGCCTTCAACGTGTACCGGAGCACGGCCGGCGGTGCGCCGGTCCTTCTGACACCCGCGCCGATCACGGGCGCCACCTTTTTCGAGGACCGTGGCGTCGATCTCTCCCGGTCGCAGACCTACACGGTCCGGCCCGTGGTGAACGGCGCCGAGACCACCGACCCGATCGAGCGCGGCTGGACGCTCGAGGCGGGCGCGCCCGTGCGCACGTATCACGCGGTACCCATCCGGCGACCGGAAGAAGGATACCGACCGAATGACGGATCCGTTGCCGACCTGACGGGCGACGGCCGCTACGAGATCGTGGTGAAGATGGAGCGGTCGACGCGCGACAACTCGCAGAACGGCATCACCGACCCCACCTTCCTCCACGCGTACACGCTGGACGGCGAGCTGCTCTGGGAGATCGACCTCGGGATCAACATCAGGTCGGGGGCGCACTACACGCAGTTCCTGGTCTACGACTTCGACGGCGACGGCCGTGCAGAGGTCGTCGCGCGGACCGGTGATGGCACGGTGGACGGTACCGGACGCGTGATCGGCGATCCGAACGCAGACCACCGAAATGCCGATGGCCATATCATCACCGGACCCGAATATCTGACCGTCTTCGACGGGCGGACCGGTGCCGCGCTGGCGACCGTCGACTATGTGCCGCCGCGGCACCCCGACACGCTCCAACCGGCGCCGGAACAGCTCGAAGCGATATGGGGCGACGGCCGCGGCAACCGCGTGGACCGGTTCCTCGCCGGCGTCGCCTACCTCGACGGCGAACGCCCCAGCATCATCATGGCGCGGGGCTACTATACGCGTGCAGTGATTGCCGCCTGGGACTGGCGCGACGGCGAGCTGCGACTGCGCTGGGTCTTCGACAGCGACGATGGTACGCCTGGCCACGAGGCGCTCCGTGGCGAAGGTGCCCATTCGCTGGCGATCACGGACGTAAATGGTGACGGATTCGACGACATCGTTTACGGCGCGGCCGCGATCCGTCACGATGGCACTCCGCTGTACGCCACCGGTCTCGGCCATGGTGACGCCCTGCACGTCTCGCAGATGGACCCGGACGACCCGCGGATCATGGCGTTCATGCCGCACGAAACTCCGGCGAGGTACGGACCCAACGCCATTTCGCTTCGCGACGCTGCCACCGGCGAGCTCCTCCTGGGCGTTTCCGGCACCGGCGACATCGGGCGGGGCGTGGCGATGGACATCGACCCGCGGTTCCCCGGTTACGAACTCTGGGCGACGGGCGACGTGCCGGGGATCTACAACGTCCGCTCCGTCCGGGCGGACGGGGAGGCCGGCCCGCGCGGAGTGCCGATCTCAATGAATCGGCCGAACTCCGTCAACTTCGCGATCTGGTGGGACGGCGACCTCCTGCGGGAGCTGCTGGACAGGAACTACGTCGAAAAGTGGAACTGGGAAACCGAGCAGATCGAACGACTGGTCACCTTCGAGGGTGCCGCATCGAACAACGGGACCAAGGCCACGCCCGTCCTGTCGGGTGACATCCTGGGCGACTGGCGCGAGGAAGTCGTGCTTCGGTCCGAGGACGACACGGAGCTGCGGATCTACACGACGACGATCCCCACCGGGTTCCGGTTCCCAACGCTCATGCACGACCCGACCTACCGACTAGCCATCGCGTGGCAGAACGTCGCGTACAATCAGCCGCCGCATCCGGGCTTCTTCCTCGGCCACGGCATGCGTGCAGCGCCTCGCCCGGCGATCGTCGCGGTGCCGGCCGCGAGTACGCGCGAATAGCAGGGCGCGCCCTGCGTACTGGCGCGGGCGCGGGTTCGCGTGATACTTTCGGGGTCGTGCAACGGGGCCGGCGTCCCGAAGCGGATCATCAACTGAGTCGACGCACCCGATGCCGGAACGCCGCGCGGAACCAGTCTGCCGAACATTCGCCCGCGACCCCGCGCGTGCGCAGCTGAACGACTCGTGACGACGGCCAAAGGAAGCGCGCTTTCCGATTACACGCGCGTGTCGCTCCGAATCGCGCTGGTCGCCCTCTTCCTCTATCTCTTCCTCGTCGGCATTGCGTTCATCGAAAGCGGCATCGCCGCGATGGGCGCCGGATTCCAGGCCAGGCTGCTCCAGTCGGTGTCCAATCCGATTTCCGGACTCTGTGCCGGTCTGCTCGCTACGGTTCTGACCCAGTCATCGTCAGTGACCACCTCGACCATCGTGGGGATGGTGGGGGCCGGGACGCTGCCGCTCACGCTGGCCGTGCCGATGATCATGGGCGCCAATCTCGGGACTACGGTGACCAGCACGCTCGCATCTCTGGGCAGCATCCGCCGCCCGGCCGAGTTCCGCCTCGCGTTCTCCGCCGCGACGGTCCACGACATGTTCAATTGGCTGGGCGTCATCATCCTCCTCCCGCTCGAGATCGCGACGGGCTTCCTGGGCAAGACGGCGCTGTGGCTCGCGAACACCATTCGTGGCGCGGAGATCGAAGCCGGCGCACCGAGCCCGAGCGTCATCCGGACCGCCGTCAAATATCCGGTCGACCTCATAGCCGGCGTGGTCCCCGAGAACGCGTTCATGAGCGTGCTGCTCCTGGGCATTGGCCTCGCCCTGCTATTCGTCGCGCTCGCGATGATCACGCGCACGATGCGGCGGCTGGTCGCGGCGAGCGTGGAACGGGTCATGAACCGGATCATCGGCCGCGGCGGTGGCGCGATCGGGATCCTGGTCGGGTTGGGGGTGACCGTTGCCGTCCAGTCGTCGTCGATCACGACATCGATCCTCGTCCCGCTCGTGGCCTCGGGGATCCTCTCGCTGCGCAACGCATTCCCGATCACCGTGGGTGCCAACATCGGGACCACGGTCACGGCTCTCATCGCATCGCTCGCCGTCCTGCTACCTGAAGGCCTGGCGATCGCGCTGGTACATACGCTGTTCAATACGATCACGATGATCATCATCTTCGGCATTCCGCCGCTCAGGCAGTTGCCGGTGCGCATGGCCGAGGGGCTGGCGAACTTGGCAATGAAACGCCGAAGTGTCATTGTGATCTATGGTGCGGGCTTCTTCATCGTGCTGCCGCTGCTCGGAATCCTCCTGATTCGATAGGGAATGCGATGGTGGGGTTCAAATTCCTGCGCGGGGAAGGGTCAGAACGGATCGACCGGATCGAAGCCAAGGTCCAGGCCATGCTGGACCACGTGCGGGAGGAGTTCGAGAAGTCCATGGCGGCGCTGCTCGGCGACCTGCCGCCCGAAGAGGCGAGCAGGCTGATCCGGGGCACGGACCGGGCCGTGAACGAGCTCGAGCGGGAGATCCGACGCGAGCTCGTGGTCCACGCCAGTGTCTTCGGCGGCATCGACACGCCCGCCGTCCTCGTCTACATGTCCATTGTCAAGGACATCGAACGCATTGGCGACTATGCCAAGAACCTCGTCGACCTCGCGCTGGACGGCGGTCACTTCTCCGACGTCGAGGATGCCGACGAGTGGCGCCGGCTGACGGCCGAGCTTTCACAGCTCATTGCTGACGCCCAGGTGGCGTTCCGGACCCGAGACTCACAGTACGCGCGGAGGCTGTTTCTGCAGGGCGAGCGTCTGCTCCACCAGTTCGACAGGTACGTCTCCGCACTGGTCCGCGGCGAGGACACGGGGCCGCAGGCCGTGACGCGCGCCCTCGCGCACAGGTACCTCAAGCGCGTCGCGGCTCACATCATGAACCTGCTCTCCGCGGTCTTCCTCCCGGTCGACCGTCTGGACTTCTTCGACGAGGACCCCGAGGACCGGACCGGCTAGCGGCACGAGCCCGCCACACCACCTCAGAGCCCGGCGGTGGCTGCCGGAGTCAGCGCGGCTGGGGTTGGAGCGCGGGCCGGCCGACGTCGCGCAGCGGAGTGCGCTCAGCGATGGCCGTGGTCACGTCGTACCCTGAAGGCCGCTGGAACACCCGCAACCCGAACTCCGGAATGATGGCCGTAAGGTGGTCGAATATGTCCGCCTGGATCCCCTCGTACACCGTCCAGCGCGTGTCCGTCGTGTAGACGTAGATCTCGATCGGGAGACCGTCCGGCGTCGGTTCGAGCTGCCGTACCAGGAACGTCAGCTCCTTGCTGATCATGGGGTGGTTCCGCAGGTAGGCATCGACGTAGGCGCGGAAGGTACCGATGTTCGTCAACCGCCGCTGATTGATGATCAGATCCGGGTCGTCCGGATACCGTGCGTTGTACTCCTTCAGCTCCCTCACTTTCCTGTCGATGTAGTCCGTAAGCAGAACGAATCTGCGGAATTTCTCGATCTCCTCAGGCGTGAGGAACCGGATCGTCGACATGTCGATGGAGAGCGATCGCTTTATCCGGCGGCCCACACCGTACATGTTCCGCCAGTTCTTGAAGCTGTGCTCCAGGAACTTGTGCGTCGGGATGACCGTGATGGTCTTGTCCCAGTTCAACACACTCACGGTGTTGAGCGCTATGTCGACGACGTCTCCATCAGCCTGGAACTGCGGCATCTCGATCCAGTCGCCGACGCGGATGAGATCGTTGTTGGTGAGCTGCACGCTCGCGACGAGGGAGAGGAGCGTGTCGCGGAAGATCAGCAGGATGATCGCCATCATGGCGCCGAGCCCGCTTATGAAGAACCACGGCTCCTTGTTCGCGAGCTCCGCGACGATGAAGATCCCCGAGACGGCGTACACCACGATCTTCAGGAGCTGGATATAGCTCTTGATCGGCCGGTTCGGGGCCAGCGGCAGCCTCTGGTAGAAGGCGTGCCCGGCGGAGAGGAGCGAATCGATGCTGAGCGCGATGACAAGGATCACGCACGCTGTCGCCAGACTGCGCAGGAACCCTTCGAATCCTTCGCCCAGCGCGGGAACCCAGTCGAGCCCGATCTGGAATAGGAGGAGCGGGATCAACGCCGAGACCCGGTGGGGCACGCGGGCTTCGAAGAGCACTTCGTCCCATTCCACGCGCGTGCGCTTCACCACGACGTGGGCCAGCTTCAGGACGTACGGCCTGACGACGAGGTGGATCAGGAGCGAGGCGACGGCCAGCGCGCTCACGCCGAGCGCCGCCTGTGCGACGGGATCGTTCAGGAGTTCACGGATCCATTCAGGCATCAGGTGACCCGGGTTCTCTGTTTCAGTCGTGCCGGACGCGGCGGCGTGGACAGCGTCGATCGGTATGGACTGGCCAGGTGCCGGCGGGCATACCGATCTGCAATCGTCTTCAAGTCCTCCATCCCCGGAAGGCGCATCAATCGGCTGGCCGGCGGACGAAACGGCTGAACAGCTCGTCCAGCGCAGCGGCCGGGTCGCCGGCGACCCCTTCGTGCACGGGCGAACTCTGGATGAGATCGGACCGGGGCGACGTCATCCAGTGGAACCGCTCTGGCGGCGAGAGCAGCGCGAGCTCGCCGCCCGCGAGGTCCCCCTCGCAGATCCGCTCGTAACACGCGAGATACCGTGCGAGGAGCTCGCCGTCGACCTCAGGCACCATCCGGCGAAGCTCCGCGGCGTTGGTCACGGCGCGGATGCCGAGGAACCCGGCGGTTCGCGAGTGCAGCACGACACCCACGTTGACGAATTCCCCGCGGTCGACGTGCGGCACCACGCGCAGCACCGCGAACTGGTATTCGATACGACCGCCGCTCATCGACGAATCGACAGCGGTCTGGGCGGCTCGGCCAGTCTGGCGGCCCTCGCCTCGATGGCGGCGGTCACGAACGCGCGTGGCTCCTCCAGCCGCCGTGCAAGGTAGCTGACGTATCGTTCGCGAGCTGCTTGCGGCGGGATCGGCGAACCGGCGTCGGTTTCCCCTCCGAGCAGATCGTCCGGCACCGTCGCCACGGCGCCGCGGATGATCTCGCCGGTCAGCTTCGCCGCGGCCATGGCGTCGACGGCGAGGAGGTCATCGGCCCGCGTGAGGAGGACGTGCTCCCGGATGAGCGGGAACGGCGTGCGGACACGAGCATCGTCGACCCGCGCCCAATCGTGGTGCGCGTAGAGCGCGGCGCCGTGATCGATGAGCCACGGCCGACGCTGCCAGATCAGCATGTTGGGATTGCGCGCGGTGCGGTCGGGGTTCGTGACGAATGCGTCGAGCCAGACGATGCGTGCCGCGAGCTCCGGGTCGATCAGGTTTCCCGCTGCTGCGGGCGAAAAGTTGAATGCGCCGTCGAGAAACCGCATCCCGAGATTGATGCCGTGGCTGGCGCGGAGCAGATCCTGGATCTCCGGGTCGGACTCGCTCCGGCCAAACGCTGGGTCCACCTCCACGAGGGCCATCTCAGGAACCGGCAGATCCAGCGCCGCCGCCAGATGCGCAACGATGATCTCCGCCACCAGGACGCGCGGCCCCTGTCCGGCGCCGCGGAACTTGACGACGAACGGGCCGTCCTCAGTATCCACAACGGCCGGGAGCGAACCGCCCTCCCGCAGCGGCTGGACGTATCGCAATGCCGTAAGCGTGTCCAACTCGTATACCATCCGTTACGCGGCGGCCGTTGCGGCGGCATCAACAGCCGGATCAACGGCGCCCCAGACCCACGGATCATCAATGGAAAGATAGCACAATGTCACGCCCCATGCTCCCGATGGGAAGCACACGCGTTTGCCAGTGGCCGGCTCTGCAACTAGTTTCGGGGCGACATTCCCTGAAACTCACAGGAATCTGCGAGACACCGATATGGGTTCAATGCGAGTATCGGCCATCCCGCTCGTCGTCGTGCTGGCCATTGCGCTCGCGCGCCCGGCCGTCGGCTCTGAAGGCCCCGGCGTGCCCACCCCCGGCGCATCGGCGCCGGACGCCAACCCCGCCGCTGCGACTTTCGACATCAGGGACTACGGCGCCGTTGGCGATGGCGTCACGCTCGATACGGATGCGATCAACGCCGCCATCGACGCCGCGGCGGCAGCGGGTGGCGGAACGGTGCTGTTCCCGGCCGGCACGTACGCCAGCTACACGATCCGGCTGAAGAGCCATGTGCACCTGCACTTCGAGGCCGGCGCGACGCTGCTCGCGGCGGTGCCGACGGCTGAGCGCGGGTACGATCCTCCCGAACCGGGGCCCGGCAACGAATACCAGGACTTCGGGCACAGCCACTGGCAGAACAGCTTCATGTGGGGCATCGGCGTCGAGAACATCTCGATCACCGGCTTCGGCCTGATCGATGGCGCCGGCCTCTGGCGCGGACTCGGGCCGCAGCCGCCCAACGCGGGCAACAAGACGATCGCCCTCAAGCTGGCCCGAAACATCACGATCCGTGACATCTCGATCCTGAACGGCGGCCATTTCGCGATCCTCGCCACCGGCGTCGACAACCTCACGATCGACAATGTCCGGATCGACACGAACCGGGACGGCATCAACATCGACTCGTGCCGGAACGTCCGGATCATGAACGTGAGCGTGAATTCGCCGAACGATGATGCGATCGTGCTCAAGAGCTCGTTCGGGTTGGGGTACGCGCAGCCGACGGAGAATGTCACGATCACGAACAGCCTGGTGGCCGGCTACGACATAGGCTCGCTGCTCGATGGCACGTACCAGCGCACCGTGACGGCGGCACCGGACCGCGATGGCCCCACCGGCCGCATCAAGTTCGGCACCGAGTCGAACGGCGGATTCAAGAACATCACGATCTCGAACATCGTCTTCGACCGCGCTCGCGGAATCGCACTCGAGACGGTGGACGGCGGGCTCCTGGAAGACGTGACCATCACGAACATCACGATGCGCGAAGTCTCGAACGCGCCCTTCTTCCTGCGCCTCGGCGCCCGGATGCGCGGGCCGGAAGGTATGGAACCGGGCGAGCTCCGCCGCATCCGCATCAGCAACGTCAACGTCTATGACGCCGACCCGCGTTACGCTTCCATCATTTCCGGGATCCCCGGCTACCCGGTGGAGGACGTGACGATCAGCGGCGTCCGGATCTACTACCGCGGCGGGCTCTCGCTCGACGACGCGGCCCAACAGCCGGACACGCTGGTCAACACCTTCTTCTTCAACGGTCCGGAAACCGGGCCGAGGGAGGATCCCTACGCCGTACCGGTACGCGCCAACGCCTACCCGGAGCCGTCTATGTTCGGGATCATCCCCGCGTATGGCTTCTACATCCGCCACGCAGAGGGGATTAGAATTCAGGATGTCGAGATCCACTTCATGGAAGAGGATGAGCGGCCGGCGTTCGTGCTCGACCAGGTCCGCGATGTCGAGTTCACGAACGTCCA
>DATMSC010000356.1:0-2800 GCA_035565595.1 Longimicrobiales bacterium
TGGGGCTAGGGCTAAGGCTAATTGGGTCGCGGAGGGTGGCTGCGTGCGCGGAGCATGGCGGGCGGCCGCCGCCCGGGCTCGCTGTCGTCCCGGCGGAAGCAGGTTGACCCTCGCGGAGACGGGGGTAGGGACTTCTGCGAGGGCGCGCCCCCTTTTACATGCATGTGCGCAGGACATCGGGGTTCCCGCTGCCGCGGGAACGACGGAGATCAGTCGGGCTCGGGAATGCGTGGGACGGGAAAGCCTGGAACGAGAACGGGACCAGGGACTGGCGACGAACCCATTAGCCTTAGCCCCAGCCCTAGCCCTTTGCCGTTCCCCGCCTTGACCCCGCGGCAACGCCCGCTCTAGCTTGCCCGTGGCACGCCCGACGGCGTCGTGCGGCACCACACGCTCCCCCGGAGAGGGATGGGCAAAGACGACACGGCTTCGCCGAGCCGCGGCACAGGCGCCGCGGGAAGCCCTCGCCAACCGGCAGGCGACTCGCCGACCAGGCGGGTGCCACCGCTCCGCAATCTGCTCATCATCGTCGCCGTACTGCTGATCTACTACGTCGTGGTGCGGCTGCTGGTCCCGGGCGTGGAGTACACGACGGTCCCTTACACGCTCTTCCGCGAGCAGGTGACGCGGGGGAACGTCGAGGCGATCTACAGTCGCGGCGAGAGGATCAACGGTCGTTTCCGGACTCCCGTCACCTACCCCGCCCAGCCCGACACCGCCACCGGCGCGCAACCGCAACCGGTCACGGACTTTTCGACGACGCTCCCTGCGTTCGTCGATCCCGGGCTCGAGTCGCTCCTGATCGAGAACGGCGTCGAAATCCGCGCCGACCCGCTCCAGCAGGGCGGCAATCCGATCATAACGATGCTCCTGTGGTTTGCCCCGGCGCTCCTGATCTTCGGGTTCTGGATGTGGGTCCTGCGGCGCATGGCGAAGCAGGGCGGCGGGATCGGTGGCGGGATCATGGGGATGGGGAAGAGCCCCGCGCGTCGGGTCGATGTCTCGGAGAAGAACCGCGTCACCTTCGACGACGTGGCGGGGATCGACGAGGCCGAAGCCGAGCTGGCCGAGATCGTCGACTTCCTGAAGGACCCCGGGAAGTATACCCGCCTGGGCGGAACCGCACCGAAGGGCGTGCTCCTCGTGGGTCCGCCCGGCACGGGAAAGACGCTCCTCGCCCGCGCCGTCGCCGGCGAGGCGGGTGTGCCGTTCTTCTCGATGAGCGGCTCCGAGTTCGTCGAGATGATCGTGGGCGTGGGCGCCGCCCGCGTGCGGGACCTGTTCAAACAGGCCAGGGAGCATGCCCCCGCCATCGTCTTCATCGACGAGATCGACGCGATCGGCCGGGCGAGGGGGCAGATCGCCATAGGCGGCGCGAGCGAGCAGGAGCAGACGCTCAACCAGCTCCTCGCCGAGATGGACGGTTTCTCGAGCCGCGAGGGGATCATCGTCCTGGCAGCGACGAACCAGCCCGACATGCTGGACCGGGCGCTGCTCCGGGCTGGGCGCTTCGACCGCCGCGTCGTGGTCAACCTCCCGGATCGCGCCGGCCGCGAGGCGATACTGCGCGTCCACGTCCGCTACGTGCCCCTCGACAGGGACGTCGACCTGGGCGAGATCGCCGCCGCGACGCCGGGGCTCTCCGGCGCCGACCTCCGCAACCTGGTCAACGAGGCGGCGCTCATGGCTGCCCGCCGGGACCAGGACGCGGTCCACCAGGCGGACTTCTTCGACGCACTCGAGAAGATCCTGCTCGGCCCCGAACGGCCGCTGCTCCTCGGTGAGGCGGATCGCGAGCGTATCGCCTACCACGAGGGCGGGCACACGATCCTCGGGCTCGTCGTCCCCGGCGCCGACCCCGTGCACCGTGTCTCCATCGTGCCGCGCGGGATGGCGCTCGGCGTCACCTACCAGCGCCCTGAGCGCGACCGCTACAACTACCCGGAGGAGTACCTGCGCGCGCGCATCATCGGGATGCTGGGCGGGCGCGCCGCGGAGGAGCTCGTCTACGGCACGCGCACGACCGGCGCGGAGAACGACATCGAGCAGGCCACGCAGCTCGCCCGGGACATGGTCACGCGCTGGGGGATGAGCGACGAGCTGGGTATGGTCCAGCTAGCACCTCGCCGCAACCCGTTCCTGGGGACCGTCGCCTACGACGGCACGAGACCTTTCGGCGAGGAAACCGCGAAGCTCATCGACGAGGAGGTGCGCCGAATCATCGCCGAGTGCTACGACGAGGCGAAGCGGCTGCTCACGGAGCATCGCGCCGCCCTCGACGCGCTGGCCCGGGCGCTCATCGAGCGGGAAACGCTGGACGAGAAGGAGATCCTCGAGGTCACCGGTCTCCAGCCGGCCGCGACGCCGGGCACGCCCGCGGCCGTGGACTGACGTACTGTCAAACGGTATGCCGGCCGGAATGGCGCGGGCGCCTGGTGCCCGGCGTCCTGACCCGACCGCGGAGCTCCAGAGCAATCCCCTTTACGCGCGAGGCGATGTGGCCGCGTTCGAACGAGTTCTGGCCTGGACATTTGTGGTCGGTGCGACCGGCTTCTCGATCGGGTTCTTCGGTCCGATGATCCTCGCGCCCGGCGCCAACCAGGGACCACTCCTCGGAATCCTGATCACCGGTCCGCTGGGCGCGCTGCTGGGGCTCGTCATCGGGGTGGTGCAGGAAGTGGTCGGCGTGCGCGGTTCGCCGGCGGACCTGCTTGCGCGGCGAGGGCTCCTCTCCGATGGAGGACGGAGGGTGTGGCGCGCCGTCGCAGCGCTCGTCGCCATCGTCTTCCTGGCAGGCGCG
>DATMSC010000357.1:0-2061 GCA_035565595.1 Longimicrobiales bacterium
CATGCGGAACACCTCCGGCCTGCCCGTGCGCAGGAACTGGTACCAGAGCGACTGGTCGAAGCCGAGCTCGCCCTGGTGCCAGGCGTGCCCGCCGGAGTCGTAGCGCCAGACGTGTCGCGTGTTGTCGTACCCCCACATGACGTCGCCATGGAACCAGAAGCCGTACCACTTCCGCTGTTCGATCTGGCCACGATAGAAATCGATGCGTCTGTCGATGTCGTCCTCGAGCGCCGCGCGGGCCGGTGTGGAGCGGTCGGGCAGGGACCAGACGCCGAAAGGCTGGATCGCGTAGTAGTACTCTGGGTCGGCAACGAGGAGCGGCGGCGACCGGAGCGCCTGAGCCAGTTCGAGAAGTCGTTCCCGGCGAGGTGTCGAGGGTAGCGCCCATATCATGAGCTCGTGCGACCGCGCGATCCCTTCCGGCGTCGCGACCACGTCCTCCAGACCGCGGCCGGCCTCCTGGTACATGAGCGTGAGGCCGTGCCGGACGTCGTCGTAATCGCGGAGGTCCATCGCCGGCACGTCCGGTGACCAGAACCACACCGTGACGGTGGCCTCATCCGTGCCAGCGGCACGGATGTCGAGCTGCGCCGGAAACTTCTCCCAGAAATCCCGCAGGCCGAACGCGATTCCGCCGCCCGTCGGGCCGCCGACCCAACCCAGGCCGTGCGCCCGGCGGCCGGCGCCGGCGTGCAGCAGCCACGTGCCGTGCTCATCGGTTCGTTTCGCGATGTGAAACGAATCCGCCGAATTCTGGACGAGTTTGTAGTCGTTCCAGACGGGCACGTCCTCGATCTGCGCCGCCCAGTTGAAGCCGCCCCACTCGGACAGCGGTGGCGACGCCGTGCCTTCGGACTGCGCGTCGCGCACGGCTGCCGGTGTGGGCGCGCGAAGCCCCGACAGCACCCGCACCGCCTCGCCCCAGATGCCGTCGTTCTCGGCGACGAAGCGAACGTGACGGTCGTGCAGCGGGTCGCGCATGGGCACGGACCAGCGCATGCCCAGCCCGCGAATGAAGTCGGAGTGCTGGTCGCCGTCGAAAATGAAATAGTGGACGACGCGGATAGATTCCGCGCCCGCATGAAAGTAGAACCGGACCGTGAACGGCAACCATGCCCGGTCGCCGCCCCGATACGTGCCGTTCACGCGGACGACGGTGCGGACGGGACCGCTGCGCTCGACGACGGCGTTTTCCACCCAGCCGCGGTACTGCCGGCGCGTAACGGTCTCCTCTCCCTCGAAGAACTCGGCGAACGCCCCATCCTCCGTGAACAACACGAGGTGTCCGGCGCGGAGCGTTTCGCCAGTGTCTCGCTCGATCGTCGGGATCAGGTCGTAACCCGACTTCGCGATCCGGCAGCGGATCACGCCGGTGCCGATCTCGATCGCTTCAGCGGTGTCGGTGGTCGTGACGAGCGGTCCGCTGGGCAGTCGTGAATCCGGGGAGGCGCCGGGCGTGAGCACGAGTCGGTCGCCGGCCGCCGCGCCTGCGCCGACAGCGTGGCCGGTCCACTTGAGCGAGCCGTCCGGCCAGTAGGCGAGCGGCCAGCTATCGATCGGGACGGGATCGCCGCCCTCTGCCATGGCGGCGACGAACGATGTATCCCGCGCGACCGCACCGCGCGGCCACGGCACGCCGAACGCCGTTCCCGGCTGGACGACCGGCGGGCCGTCCAGCCAATGGAGTTGGACAGGTTCGGCGGCCGGAGAGCGTTTGCCTGGTCGAGCAACCGCCGAATCGGTCAGCAAGCTGGAGAACGGCGCAGCGGCAGCCGCCACGGCCGCCGTGCGCAGCACCTCTCGCCGCGTCATGACCCAGGGGCGTCGCTCGCCAGATGGGTCGGGCCGGCCTTCATCCATGCGCATCACGCCCCCACGTTCGGGTCCACGATGCCCAGCGCGGGGCGGCCCTGCCACGCGCCGCGCGTGAAGTCGGGAACATCGACCGGACCACGCTGCGCGATCGAGCGTTCGCTCAGTTCCGAAATCGCCGACCACGCCGCGCCGTCGTATACGTCCATGTCCATCGCCTCGCCCTGACGCAACGATTGGATCAGGCGG
>DATMSC010000358.1:0-2138 GCA_035565595.1 Longimicrobiales bacterium
GTCCTCGTACTCTCCCGGAACGCCCTGCCTCGCCGAGTCGAGGCGGGTGCGGCCCGGGCAGGTGACAATGGTCTGCGCACCGCTGATGCGGGCGTCGGTCGAACGGGCGGACGTGTACATGACCCGCATGACCTCCTGCCCGAGGATCACGCCGGCGGCGCGGACGAACTCGTCGACTCCGGCTACCACGCGCAGGCTTGCGGGCTGAGCTTCGTCGCCGGGCGGGAGGTCGAGCGGTACCTGCTCGACCGCCGCCGGCACCGGCGAGCTGATGCGCGTGTAGAGCGGATTCTGGTCGCCGGAGGGTGCCTGGGCGAAGAGCGTGACGAAGTCCGGGCCGAGGACCGTCTCGATATGCCTGGCCGCCTCTCCAATGAAATCCGCGCTGATGAAACCCGTGTTGTAGAAGTTCACCGGGTGCATCGAATAGCTGTAGAACGCGGCGATGGGCTCGCCGTCCGTCGTCCAGAAGCCGATCACCGGCACCGACTTGTCAGAGACGCCCTCGAGATTCGGGCCCTGGTACCACAGTCGGGTTTCGGGATGGATGGCGTCGCGGTTCACGTTCAGATACGCGCTGCCCACGCCGTAGCTGACCTGGGCCGGCCGCAGCGAAGCGCTGGCGCGCCGGACCACCTCCGGGAGGGCTTCGCGCAGGAGCGGGGATGAGAGAAAGCTGTTCGGACCGCCGGCGCTGTGCGTGTGCGTCGCGGAGATTACGATGTTCTCCACCGGCGTGTCCAGGAGCTCCGAAATCTCCCGCGACGCCGCAGACCAGATGGCCTCGCCCACCGAAGCCTGGTCGGCGCTGATCAGCACGGCGCGCGTGGCGCCGTCGTCGATCACTATGGCGCGTACGTAGAGAGAGTCGCGGATGCTGGCAGGGTGCGCGTTCGGCGGCGTGATGTTGATGCGAGCCGCGCCGACACGCAGCCCTCCGTCCTGTGCCGGCGCTGACTGTGGAACCAGCAGCGCCAGCAACACGGCCGATGCAACGCAGATCTTCGAAACCATGGCCGTCCCGCGCCTCCATATGCCGTATGTTGCGGTATCGGCTGGCGAAATCACCGCGGATTCAACAGAATCCCCGCTGCGCCCGGGGCGGCCAGCACCGGCCCGGATCCGCCTGCCGGAGTCCCGCTCGTCGTGATTACAGCGAATGAGCAATGCTATAGCGCTGTCAAAATGTCGTCAATACACAATGGATGAGCACGGAACAGGTACGCGAGCGGCCGGCGTGAGAGGCGCCCGGGAGTGGCTCGCCGAGTTCGTCGAAACGGGGATACACGAGTACCTCCCGCACCTCTCAGTGGATTGCTCGATCTTCGGTTTTCACGGAGGCGAGCTGAAGATCCTCCTGGTCCGTTGGAAGGGGCTGGAGCGTTGGTGTCTGCCGGGAGGATACGTCGGACGGGAGGAGACTGTCGACGACGCGGCGGCGCGCGTGTTGGAGGAGCGGACCGGGCTCCGGCAGATCTACCTGCGCCAGCATCGGGCATTCGGGGCCACGGCGCGAGGCGAATCCGTGTTGCGGGAGATCCTCGCCAATCTCGGGGTGGCTGCGCCGCCGGACCTGTGGATTTTCCACAGGGTCGTCACGGTGGGGTATCTGGCGCTGGTGGACTTCGCTGAGGTGGAGCCGAAGCCCGATCACCTGTCCGCCGAGGTCCGTTGGTGGAGCGTGCTGGACCACCCGCCGCTCCTGTTCGACCACGACGAGATCCTGGCTGACGCGCTTGCGGCGTTGCGGAATGGGCTCGATCGGGGGACGATCGGCAGGAATCTCCTGCCGGAGAAATTCACCATGTCGGAGCTCCAGCAACTGTACGAGGCCGTGCTTGGACGGAGCCTGGACCGGCGCAACTTCCAGCGGAAGATGCTGGCGCTGGGGGTGGTGGAGCGGTTGGCGGAGCGCCGGCGGGGCGTTCCGCACAGGGCGCCGCACCTGTACCGGTTCGTTCCTTCGCCGAGCGACCCGGCGGACGCAAATGGATCGTCGTGACTGTAGCTACGGGCGCATGAGCGCCGCAGTGGCCTTGCGGCGGCTCCGGGCCCGCCGTTCCGGAGAGCAGGCGCGAGACACCGGAACCGGGGCGCTGTCGGGGTTCAGCTCTTCCACAATGACGGCGGCTGCGGCC
>DATMSC010000359.1:0-2538 GCA_035565595.1 Longimicrobiales bacterium
GAGCACGGCAACCGAGTCGGCCGGGCCTGCGCCGGGGAGCAGCTCGATGAAGCTGGCGTTCCGGTCGGCCCTGAACCTGGACGTGTACGAGATGCCGGGTTGCAGCCAGCTCGCGATCTGGGGCCGGTACCCGACCGACGACGTCACGGCGCGGTTCGTCTCCCACCCGATGTCCATCCCCGCGAGTCGGCCGCGGGCATTCTCGATGGCCTGCCGCTGCCTGGGCTGTCCGCTGGCGCGATTCGCCGCCAGGAGGTTGCGACTGCCGGTCAAGCTGATTTCGGCCTGGAGCGATGTGAGCGGCCGCAGCGCTAGCCTGGCGGCGTTTTCGAGACCCTGTCGCGGCGACTCCCTGGCGGTGGCTGCCGCGTCGCCCGGCCCCGTGACGATCCGGTCGAAACGGCGAATGATCTGCTGTTCGTCGAAGTACGTGGCTCCGGCGGAGATGGCCTCGGGGTTCCAGCGCAGCCGGGCGCCCGCGAGCCTGGCAAAGGCGTCGCTCTCCTCGATCGCCGCAGGGAGGATCGCGCGCAGCAGCGCCTCGACGAAACCGGGAAGGAGCGCCACGTCACGGGGCACGAACTGGCGGCCGAAACTCACGCTCGCGTCGACGCCGCTGGCGTCGGACTCGTACGTGGAAGTCGTGCTGTTCCGTGCGTTGTATCCGAGCCGCAGCGTCGTAGCATCCACCAGGGCACCGATCACGGGTATCCCCGAAGGCGATGTCCGCCGCAGCGAGACGCCGACCCTGGTGATGTCGCCGCCGGTGCGACGCAGCCCCGCGAGCCGGTCCGCGGGGATGTCGCTCCCCTGCAGGAAGATCGGGTCGTCGCCAGTGCGGGAGTGCGAGACGGTCAGCGGCATATCGAGCCCCCACCCGGCCGGCGCGAACTGGCCGAGCTGCGCTGTGGCGCTCACCTGGAACTCGCCGGCGCCGAGATACGATGCGTCCTCGTCCCGCTGCCGGAAAAGGCCGCCACGGCTGGCGTACGAGACCCGGGCGCCGAGGAACTCGCCGGCGTTCAGATCCAGCGCGACGTGGCCGGCGACACCGGCGTCGGTCACCGCGCCGAGCAGCCGCAGGTCGTTGATCCAGACTTCGCCGCCAGCCCGGGTCGGGCTGGCGTTGTAGACGGCGAAGGACAGCTCGCGGACGGCGGAGAGGTTCGGCGCCCGGAACTGGTCCTCCATGACTACCGCGTAGGCACTGTCGGCGCTCCAGACCGTGACGGGCTGCCCCGGGTTCTCGAGGAGCAGCTCCATGGCACGCGCCTTCAGGTCGAACCAGTGGTCGAAGTCGATGATGACTTCCGGCAGCCAGTCTTCGGGGACCACGCCGTCGCGCGTCACGGGTGGGCGAAGCGGCGTCCGGTAGAGGTAGTGATTCCGGGCATCGGTGCCGAGCTTCACGATGAGGTACTGGGAGCCGCCGGGTCCCCAGTCACCCGCCCGCGGGAGCGCCCAGAGCCGGAGCTGGCGATAGTTCATCAGGCTCCGCGGCTGCTGCGGGTAGCGGTAATAGACCTCGCCGCGCTGGTCCGGCTCGAGAGCGTCGTACGTGATCTTGAGCCCCGTCTCGTTGATTTCGAGGCCTACGGCGCCGAACTGGCTGCTCGGGTCCTGCAGCTCGTCGTGGACGCCGGGCGGTGACGCGTACGCATTGCCGTCGGTGACGCGGCTGACGGGCCCGACCTGGAAAACCGTGCCGACAGCGGTGCCCGGCTCCGGGCTCGTGGGTCCGCTCAGGATGCCGTGGCCCTCCCGTTTCGTCCACCGCGACCCCACTACGCGCATGCGCGTGATTCCGAGCACGGTCGGCTGCGCCGGCGTGCCCGTCACGGTCACCCGGAGGTGCTGCACGTAGCGCCACGTCGTCTCGGAAGCGCCGTTGATGGCGATCGCGCCGTCCCCGCGGAGTGGGATGCGGTAGAGACGGAACTCCGTGCCCGTGCCCGTCTCGTCGCGTACGAGGTACGGCGAGAGGACGTCGAGCGGGACGACGTACCTGAAATGCGCGCCTTCGGCGTCCAGCACGCCGTTCCCGTTCAGGTCCTCGGTGTCGGGACGGCCGTTGCCCCGCGTGCAGTTGGAGCGCGGATCGCCGAGCGGGTACGTCTGCTGGATGCTCGGCAGCGCCCGGCAGTCCTGGTTCCACAGCCCGATCGAGTCGAGCGCCTGGCTCCAGATTTCGCCCTGCGCGAGCCGCGCCTCCTCGTCCAGGAGGCCCAGCCCCCATGCCCGCCCCCCCGGATAGCTGCCGCTCGTCGCGCCCAGGTCGTCGAAGTAGAAAGCATCCTCGGAGACGGAGCCAATGTCGATGACGAGGGCGAGCCCCGCTGCGTCGTCGCTCGAGACGTAGAACTCCAGGAACTCCGAGCGGGACATGTCGCGGCCGGTCGTCGACAGCACCGTGGTGATCGAGCGCCACTGGCGGTCGGCGACGCCAGTCCCCGTGCCTCCGAACGTCATCCAGAGCACCTGGTCCCGCCGCGGCGCGCCCACGGTGTTGATCTGGCGATCGATGTCGTCGGGCATGCG
>DATMSC010000360.1:0-2390 GCA_035565595.1 Longimicrobiales bacterium
AACGGAGCAGTGTGCGTGTAGCAGGGTGAGAGTCCCTACTCGACGATCCTGACTCGCCACTGCCCGTCGTCGAGACGTGCCTCGACGAGGTAACTGGATGTCTCCATCCGGCCGGTGCCGCTCACGCCAGGGGGCGGTCCGGCAATAGCGCGTTCCTCTACTTCAAACAGCCAACTGTCACCATCGCGTGCGGGAGAGGACAACAGGACCCAGACCCAGGGATGTGCGATTCCGCAGAGCGATCCTTCCCGGAGCTCGTCGCAGTATTGAATCGCGACACTCGTGCGTGACTCGATCGCTTCGATCGAATCGGAGGCCAACTGAACGGAACGCTTGGCCGAGGGAACCACACCAAACCCGCGGGCAGAGGGGGCAACGGCGGCGCCGTTCGTTTTGGTGGCGAGCACCAGCGTCGGCTGGGGCGTGTCGTCGTTCAAGTGGTCGGCGAACCAGCCGACGATCGCGTTCGCCGCCGCCTCCTCCTCCGCATTGAATCGAACGTCCTGGGCAGTGAGGGGCGATGCAAGTGTCCCGGCGAGCACGACAACTGTCCACAGTGTTCTATGCATTGAGCTTGCTCCCATCTGTCAGGTAGTCGACCAGTATCCGCACTCCTCACGGGCCTGTGCCATCGCAGCTTTCTCTTCGTCCGTGGCGAGGCTTCCATGCCCGACTTCCTGGTCGAACCATGCATGAATACCCTCTTCCGTGAGGGTCTTGCGGAGATCGCGCATGAACGGCGTGCCAGAAGAGTCCCAGTTCAACCCCGGTTCATAGCTGATGTACACAACACCCTTCATCCCTTCTTCGCGGACCCACTCCCCGCCCCAACTCGCGTTGTTCCGGTTTGCCATCCAGATGCCGCCCGAGCCGAGACGATCGATCATCATGTCCGCAATGGGCGCGCAGTCTGGCCACCGACGCTTCAGGTCGTTGAGCGCGCGCTGCATGTCGCGAGACTCCGTTCCTGTGGGCCCCCGCGCGCCGTAGCGCGCGTATTTTGTGCCCGGAGGGTTGATGTTGCCTCGTGGCGCCATGTAGGGCTCGCGTCCAAAGACGATTCCACTCGGCGTAAAACAACCGCCGGGAATTCCGCCGCACTCGATCCCCTCCGGCCACTTCACCTCGTCCTCTAGACGGCGTCGTGTAATCACCCAGATGCCGCCAATAAGGCAGGGCTCGTAGACAAAGCATGGGTCCCAAAGCGTCGTCGCGTATGAGGCCACGGCTTTGGGAGGAGTCTCTTCCGGCGCGGCCGGGAGTTCATCGCATGCGCTGAACACCACCGCCGCCACGGCGAGCACCGGAATCAGTGCCGCATTTCTCTGCATGATCCTCCTCATTGAATTGACTGGTAAGCACCGTCTGTCTAGGCGCACTATACATCGTGGGGATGCGCTATTGGTGGAGATGGCGTCAACGTTCTGTCAGGAACTGATGGATGGTCCCCGCTCAAGGCGTGCGGCACGGATCCCAGCGGTGCCGCATCAGGGGTCGAGTCCCCCATTGTGTGGGATGCCGGCATGACGCCCGGCGCCTGGCAGCCGGGGCGCGCCATGCAGGAGCGCGACCCAGAGATCATCCGCCTTCGCTACGTCTATGCGGACGACATCATCGAGACGCTCCGTACGATCGTGGGGCCGGAGCCGAGAGCAGCGCGGACGTCATCAACGTGGTGAACACCGCGACCGAGCACTCGAACACCCTCATGGTGTACACGTCCCGCGGAAAAGATGCGCCGTGTGCGGCAAAATGGTGGAGCGTATCGATCGCAAACGGCCCACGGTGACGATTGCCGCGCAAATGATCTGCGTGAACCGCAGCTCCATCGGGCGCATAGGATTCACGTATTCCATCCTTCCGCGGAATAGCCGAGGAGGGCGAAAGCGGAGCGCGCCGGTCGGCGCGGCACGGCCACTCGTGCTCGGCAAAACGGGGCTGGAAGCCGGCTCGAACCCGTAGCGCGCCGGCTCCTTCGCAATGCGGGCGAGCGTGATCATGAGGCGGCACATACTCGCGCGTCTCGCGCGGCAGTCGGTGCCGGATGCGGTAGAAACCCTCCTCGCCCGTCGCTCGCCCCTGCCCCAGCTCCTGCCGGAGCGCACGCGCCACACGGCCCTCGCTCGCGTTGTACGCCGCGGCGGTCAGGAGCTGCGCGCGCGCTCCCGCTTGGACGCGTACAGCGCGCGGTCGGCCGCCTCGATCAGCGACTCCGGCGCGCGCATCTCCGGCTGGTAGGCAGCAAAACCCGCCGCCGCCTCGATCCCGTCGTGGCCGAGCTTACGCACCTCTTCGCGATAGCGGCTGAGTACGCGCTGGACGAAGACGGCCGCGTCGGCCTCCGTTGCGTCCGTGAGCAGCACGAAGAACTCGTCGCCGCCGTAGCGCGC
>DATMSC010000361.1:0-6922 GCA_035565595.1 Longimicrobiales bacterium
CTGCCTGCCTCGCCTTTCGCGCAATCGCGAACACTGCAACTCCCACGCTGACCACCGCCGCCGACACCCAGACGGCGATCCAGCGGTCCGGAGAGCTCTGCCCCGCCGCAATCGCCGAAGCGGCCAGGGCGACGATCCCCATGACGACTCCCCCAGCGCCCGGCACCGCCGTGAAGGCGCCGGCCCGCTCCATCGTCTGGCGGATGTAGCGGAGGTCGGCCATGGCCCGGTCGTGCAGTGCGACCGGCTCGCGATTCTCCGGGACATGTGGTGCAGGCATGCTCATGCCGTCATGATACTCGAAGCGTGGCCGTCCGTCAAGTACTTTGTGCTGTAAAGTTCAGCCGACGGGAGATGGCGCGGGCTCGCGAGCTCACGCCAGCAACCCCGGCGGGTCGGGCCACCCGCCAGGGGCTCGCCGGTCATGCGGCTGTCGATTCAGTCGGCGCCCGAAGTCGCGCTCCGACGCAACTCCTCGCCAGCGAAGATGGCCACCTCGACTCGCCGGTTCTGCTGCCTGCCGGCGTCTGTGTCGTTGGTCGCGATCGGTTCCGACTCGCCTCGCCCAACGGCGCGGATCCTCGCCGCGGCGACGCCCTGCGCAACCAGGTAGTCGCGCGCCGCCAGCGCCCGGCGTTCGGAGAGCGACTGGTTGTAGGAGTCCGTCCCGACGTTGTCCGTGTGACCGACGAGGAGGATTTCAGTGTCGGGATATTTGTTCAGGCTCGCCGCGAGATTTGCCAGGTTCTGGCGCGCCTCGGGACGCAGATCGGAACGATCGAAGTCGAAGAGGATGCCGCTGTCGAAGGTGACGACGATACCCTCACCGACCCGCTGGACGGTGGCGCCGGGGATCGCCAGGGCGAGCTCCTCAGCCTGCTGATCCATGCGGCGGCCGATGATCGCGCCCGCAACGCCACCGACGGCGGCACCGATGATCGCGCCGCGTGCCGTCGAGCCTGTTGCGTTTCCGACGGCGGCACCAACGGCCGCACCGCCAGCCGCGCCAATGATGGCTCCTCGTTGAGTTCCGCTGAGCTGCGAGCATCCGCCGGCCAGGAGGGGAACGGATGCAACCAGCAGCACCGCTGCCAAACGCCTCTGCACGTGTGCTTGCATATGTAACTCCTGCGTGGGTCGAGGTGACGTCCGGTGGCGGCGATCCCAATCGCAACGGGATCTGGTCGCGGCGCCGCCATTTCGAACTCTCCGGGAAACCGGCGAACAGGTGCTCCCATGCCGGTTCCGAGTGATACTGCACAAAGTGAGCCAATGTGCCGCCCGGCGCGGATCTGCGCCGTTTCGCGGGTGACCCGGAAATCTGTTCCCGCCGACGAGTCCGAAAACACTTCGAAACGTACTCCCATGGTGACACCGCGTGTACACCACTCGGGCGATCCTTCGCCGGGTAAGGTAGTACGTGAGCCCGTCATCGGCACTTCCGGGCGACGATAGCGCTCGACCGGCCGTCGACGACCGGGTGCCGGCACGACTCTCACCAGCCCGCGGACCGAATCGCGCTCCCCGGCAATGGTCGGCGATTGCATCCCCGGACTATTGACGCACGTTTCCGTGATTACCACTCTTGAGTCGCAAAAACGCCGGATTGCATGATCGAGCCAGTCGTGTGGCCGGCGTGCGCCGTACCCGGTGGAGGCCACACGACGATTGCACTGGAGACGTAGCTGCAATCGGACAGAAGAGTGATGGCCGGACTCAGTACTGATGTGCTAACCGCGGGCGACCCCGATCGCGGAAACTCGACGGATGCAGGGATCGGCCGGGTCACGCGCCGCGGCTTCTTCGGAATCGCTACTGGCGTCGCGCTGGGCGCCGCATCAGTTGCCTGCGGAGGCGACAACAGCGGGGGCGGACCCGCAGTCGCGACGCGGCCCAATGTCCAGTGGCGCCTCTCGTCCAGCTTCACGCGCTCGCTCGATGCGCTGTACGGCGGCGTGGAGCTCCTCTGCCAGACCGTCGCGAATCTCACGGATGGACGGTTCCAGATCCGGCCCTACCCCGCCGGCGAGATCGTGCCCGCGCTACAGGTGCTGGACGCCGTCGAGCAGGGCACCGTCCAGGTCGGGCACACTGCCGCGTATTACTACACGGGGAAACACGCGGCTTTCAACTTCGACACCTGTTTCCCGTTCGGGCTGACGGCGCGCCAGCACCAGGCCTGGCTGACGCAGGGCGGCGGACTCGAGCTCCTCCGGGAGCTATTCGCGGAATTCGGGATCATCAATTTCCCGGGTGGCAACACCGGCACGCAGATGGGCGGCTGGTTCCGGCGGGAGGTCAACAGTGTCGCTGACCTGCGGGGCCTGATCATGCGTATTCCGGGGCTCGGCGGGGAGATCCTGAGCCGTCTGGGCGTGAGGGTGCAGGTTCTCGGTGCGGCCGAAATCTTCCCTGCCCTCGAGCGCGGCGCCGTCGATGCTGCCGAGTTCATCGGCCCGTACGACGACGAGCGGCTCGGTCTGCACCAGGTCGCGCCGTACTACTACTATCCCGGGTGGTGGGAGCCGTGCGGCGAGTCGTGCTACCTCGTGAATCTGCGGGCGTGGGAACAGCTCCCGGCTGAGTACCGGCAAGCGTTCGAGGCCGCTGCCGCGGCCGCCGCGCAGTTCACCCAGCAGGCGTACGACGCACGCAATGCAGCGGCGCTCGACCGGCTGGTCGCGACCGGGACCCGGCTGCGTCGCTTCCCCGACGACATGATGCACGCCGCCCGACAGGTCGCGACGGAGATCGCCGAGTCGCACGCGTCGGCAGACCCTCGGTACTACGGGCGCATTTACGAGTCGTACGGCAGGTTCCGGGAATCCGCCAACCGGTGGTTTGCAACCGCCGAGCTGGAGTACATGCGCTTTGCGTTTCCGGCCACGGGCGCCTGAGCGAGGCGCCAGAGTTACCGCGCCCACCGTGGTTGAAATTGACCCGCTCATCGCGTACTCTCATCCTGGCTATCCGAACCCCCGGAGGGCAATGGCGCCAGTCGTGTGGCCGGCGCGGGCTTTACCCGGTGATAGACACACGACCTGTGACGGAGCCGCCCCATGGAGTTGGAGAGCAGCACAGCCGCTGAACGGGAATCTGTTTCACCGTCCCCGGGGGAGCCGATTCCCGAAAACGCGTCCGGAACCGGTGCCGAACCCGTATCCCGTCGACGCTTTCTTGGCGTTGCCGCTGGCGCGGCGGTGGGCGGCGTCGCCGTCGCCTGCACCGGCGCTGGAGAATCGGGAGGCGGCGCACCCGGCGTGGTCACCCGGCCGAACATCCAGTGGCGAATGGCGTCGAGCTACACCCGCAGCCTCGATGCACTCTACGGCGCGGTCGAAGTCCTGAGTCAGACCGTGGCGAACCTCACCGACGGTCGATTCCAGATACGGGCGTATCCGGCGGGCGAGATCGTCCCGGCGCTCCAGGTGCTGGACGCCGTCGAGCAGGGCACCGTGCAGGTGGGGCAAACCGCGTCGTATTACTACACGGGGAAGCACGCGGCCTTCGCGTTCGACACCTGCCTCCCCTTCGGCCTGACCTCGCGCCAGCACCATTCGTGGATGGCGCATGGCGGCGGAATGGAGCTCATGAGGGAGCTCTTCGCCGAGTTCGGGCTCGTGAACTTCCTCGCCTGCAATACTGGCGCGCAGATGGGCGGCTGGTTCCGGCGAGAGATCAACAGTGTCGCCGACCTCCGTGGACTCACCATGCGGATCCCGGGCCTCGGCGGCGAGGTCATGAGCCGACTGGGAGTAAGGGTGCAGGTGCTTGGCGGCGCCGAGCTCTTCCCTGCCCTGGAGCGCGGCGCGATCGATGCCGCCGAGTGGGTCGGCCCCTACGACGATGAGCGCCTTGGGCTGCACCAGGTCGCGCCGTACTACTACTATCCCGGCTGGTGGGAGCCGTGCGGCGCCGTGAGCTTCATCGTGAACAAGCGGGCGTGGGAGCAGCTTCCCGTCGAATACCAGCACGCATTCGAAGCCGCCGTAGCGACCGCCGGCCCGTACACCCAATGGGTATACGACGCCCGCAATCCGGAAGCGCTCGACAGGCTCCTGCAGTCAGGAACCCGGCTGCGTCGGTTCCCGGACGACGTCATGCGCGCCGCGCAGGAAGTATCTACGGAGATCGCGCAGTCGCACGCCGCTGCCGACCCGCGGCTCTACGGCCGCATCTACGAGTCGTGGAGCAGGTTCAGGGAGTCGGCTTACCGGTGGTTCGCGACTGCCGAATACGAGTACATGCGCTTCGCGTTCCCAACCATCAGCGGCTGACACCAGCGCGGCCAAACTTCCTCGAGTGCGCCGGCTGGGAAACCGGCGGCGCACGCCAGGACCAACCGGGCTTTCCCAGGACTCGCCCGGACCGCCCCGTCACGATCCGATTTCGTCCAATCGAAGCCGGGAAATGGGTGTACGCACGCACCGCTCGTACCTCCCCGCCGGGCATCGCACCCGCGATCGTGCGGAAGGCAGGCGTGGCTATCTCACTACGATGCCGGGAAAAGCGATCACCAGGCCCAGGATGATGAGCTGGATGATGACGAAGGGGATGACCGCCCGGTAGAGATCCGCGGTCGTGACCTGGGGAGGCGCCACGCCGCGCAGGAAGAAGAGTGCCGGGCCGAACGGCGGCGTCAGGAACGATGTCTGGAGGTTGGCCCCGAGCATCACACCAAACCACACGAGGTCGATTCCCAGGAGCGATGCTGCGGGCACGAGGAGCGGCACGAGGATGAACGCGATCTCGAAGAAGTCCAGGAAGAAGCCGAGCACGAAAACCGCCAGGTTCGCCGCGAACAGGAGACCGATCCGCCCGCCGGGCAGGCTCGTGAGGATCTGCTCGATCCACAGGTCCCCGTTCAGCCCGCGGAACACCAGCGCGAACATTGTTGACCCGATGAGCAGGAACGCCACCATAGTGGTGAGTTTGGCAGTTTCCACGGCGGCGAGCCGGATCACGCCGCGATCGAGGCGGCCGCGCACCGCTGCGAGGAGCGTCGCGCCGAGCGCTCCCACGGCTCCCGCTTCGGTCGGTGTAGCGACTCCCGCGAAGATGCTGCCGAGAACGAGGAAGATGAGCAGGAGCGGCGGTACCAGTGCCGTGCCGATGCCGAGGAGGACTCGCCCGAACGACTCACCGGATGATGGCAGCGCCGGCGCTTCAGCCGGCCGTACCAACGCGACGCCGAACGCGTAGACGGCGTATGCGCCCGCGAGCATGAGCCCGGGGATCATCGCCCCGACGAAAAGGCTACCCGTGGAAACCCCGAGCTGGTCGCTGAGGACGACGAGGACGATGCTGGGCGGGATGATCTGGCCGAGAGTCCCCGCGGCAAGGATCGTCCCGCACGCGAGGCGCTTCGAATAGCCGTACTTGAGCATTACGGGAAGCGAGATGCTCCCCATGGCGACGACCGACGCGCCGACGACCCCGGTCGCCGCAGCGATCAGGATTCCGACGAACACGACGCCGACCGCCAGTCCGCCGCGCACCGGGCCGAACAGCTTGCCGAACGCGGTGAGCAGGTCCTCCGCCAGCCTCGCCCGCTCGAGCATCACTCCCATGAAGATGAAGTAGGGGACGGCGAGCAGAACGAAGTTGCTCATTATGCCGAAGATCCGCTCCGGCATCGCATAGAAGAGGTGCCAATCGAAGAACCCCAGCTCGACACCGACCGCGGCGAAGGCGAGAGCCACGCCGCCGAGCGAAAACGCGACGGGATACCCGAGGAAGAGCAGCACGAACACGCCGACGAACATTGCCGGCGCGAGCCACATCCCGGTCATCGCAGCACCGACGTCCCGTCCTTCGGCGGTTCTCCGCGGTCCCGCAGCGCCTTCACCAGCTCAGACACGCCCTGCAGCGCGAGCAGGGCGAAACCGACGATCACCATGGTCTTCAACGGGTATCGCGGGAGGCCGCCGGGATCAGGCGACCCCTCGTGTACGCGCCATGAGTTCCGCACGAAGGGAATGGCGACCCATATGCTGAAAACGGTAAAGGGCAGGAGGAGCAGGAGCGTGCCCAGCACAGTGATCCACCGCCGGACACGGTGGGACACGCGCTCGTAGAAGACGTCGACGCGGACGTGCGCGCCGTCGCGGAGTGCCCAGGCGCCGCCGAGCAGGAACACCAGGCTGAACAGGTACCACTGGAGCTCGAGGTAGGCGTTCGAGCTCAGGTTTACGCCGATGTAGCGGCCGAGGTAACGTGCGAAGGCGTTGAACGCGCCCACGACCACCATGATGACGACCAGCCAGGCGGAAAGGCTGCCGAGCCAGCCGTTGACGCGGTCGATGGCCCTGACCACGACGGGTGCACGCGTCTGGCGCTCCGGTACGTGGTCGCGGTCACCGCCGTTGGCCGCCATCGGCGCGAGCTCCGGTCGTGGTGGATTGAAGTTGCGTCCGGACTGTCCGTGAAACGGGTGTCTGGAAGCCTGGGGCGCGAAGTCTAAGGTCGCCGGCGATTTGCCGTCAAATCAGGCTGGCTCCACCTGGCGGGCCGTATCCGCCGCCGCCGGGAGACTCGATCCGAATGCGATCGCCGGCTGTGACATCCAGCCGCACCTTTCCGGGGAGCACCGTTTCCACCCCACCGCGTATCAGCACGTTCTTCCCCGGGGCACCGGGTTCACCGCCTAGCGCGCCGTACGGCGCCGAGACCCGGCGGTCGGCAAGGATCGTCACGGTCGTGTCTGCAAGGAACTCGTATTCGCGGATGATCCCCTCGCCGCCGGGGTACCGGCCCGCACCGCCGCTCCCGCTCCGCAAGCGGTACTGACGGATGCGGACAGGCAGGTCGTGCTCGATCGCCTCGACCGGCGTGTTCCTGCTGTTGCTCATGTGCGTGTGCACGCCGCTCAGGCCCGGGAGCCCGTTGCGGCCGCCCATGCCCCCGCCGATCGTCTCGTAGT
>DATMSC010000362.1:0-7291 GCA_035565595.1 Longimicrobiales bacterium
CCGCAACTGGATGAAGGTCCTCGAACAGGCCGCGAACGATCACGATGCCGACACCATCTACATCTTCGGCCACGCCAACACCGGGCTCCCGGTGGTCGGCTCCCGCGCCGAGCTCCTCGCCTTCCGCGACTACTTCGCCGCGCTCCTGGCATTCGTCGAGGAACACGTCCATGCCGGAAAGTCCCGCGACGAGATCCTTGCGATCCCCGGACCGCTACCAGGGTTCGAGGCGTACGGACCTTTCGGTAGCCCGAATCCGCGGGGGGCGTTGACCTGTGCATACGAAGAGGTTATGCAGGCGAGGGGCCGCTGACGCACCTCGATACACGGTCGTACCACGTACGCGAGTCCAACGCTGCGCGAGGCCTCGCGTACATCTCTCACCTCCACACCACGAAAGGTACCGATTGTGGTAGGTATGGTCGAAGATCAGCCAGAGCGGGAAATTGTCGCCTTCGCCATCGTCGATGTCCGGACGTCGCCCCCGGCCTCGACTCGACGCCACCCCCGGTCACCCTCCCGCGAACACCCTCTCCACCGCGCCCCTGTAATGCCCCCGCCGCGCCTCCCGCTCCTCCGCGCTCGGGAGGTGCTCCTCGTGGAAGGTGACGACGGTCTTCTCCCCCTTCGGCGTCAGCCGGATCTGGACCGTCGCCGCGCGCGCCCACCCCTCCGGCCGCCTGGTGAGCCGCACCCGGTCACCCTCGACCACCACCCTCACCTCCCCCGTGGTCCCGTCCGCGAGCCGGTAGCTCTCCCCCACCTCGAACCCGATAGACGACGTCGTCTCCCCCAGCCACGCGCGCACCCCCTCCTCCCCGGTGAGTCGCCGCCACACCTCGTCGACCGGGAGGGGGACGGTCTTGCTCACCCCGATCTCGAACCCCGCGTCCGCGGTCTCCCCCTCGACCCTCAGCCCCCGCGCCCGCTCGTACTCGACCGTCACCATCTGCTGCCACCACCCCCTCTCGATCCCGCCCTCCCTCGCGAGGAGCGCGACGATCTCCCTGTGCGACATCCCGCCCGCGCCCCGCTCGTCGAGCCAGCCGAACCACTCGTCCCAACTCCGCCCCGTCGCGCGCTGTACCGCTTCGTCCGAGATCCGCCTCCTCTCTGAGCCGGAACTCTTCCCTGGATCTGAATGTCTCACCATGGTGACTATCGATGAACAGTGAGGTGTGTTTTTAAGAAATAGGATCGGCTCCGCAAATTACGGTTCCACCGAATCACCGTCAACAATGCCACCTTCGACCGACCACCGATCGCACGCCCTCCCCGTCCAATGTGATCGCGCACCCCCTGATCGCGCGCAGTCCCATCGCCCCCCCCCGTCACATGCACGCGCCTCCAACTTACTATGGCGACGCCGTCCCCGACCCTCACTCACGCCGCCATCCTTCCCCTCGCCGTCCCTCCAATGAACTCGAGCAGATCCCCGTTCACCTGATCCCTGTGCGTTACGGTGAGGCCGTGGGGCGCGCCGGGATAGACCTTCAGCGTCGCATCCCTCACCAGCTCCGCCGTGCGCTTCGCCGACGCCTCGATCGGCACGATCTGGTCGTCGTCACCATGGATGATGAGGGTCGGGACGTCGAACTCCTTCAGGTCATCGGTGAAGTCGGTCTCGGAGAACGCCGCGACGCAGTCGTACACTCCCTTGAGCCCCGCCTGCATCGACCAGTACCAGAACGCCTCGCGGGCCCCCTCTGACACCTGCGCGCCGGGTCGGTTCGCACCGTAGAAGGGAAGGCTGAGATCCCGGTAGAACTGCGAGCGATCCCTCAGGAGCCCCTCGCGGATCTCGTCGAAGACCTCCTTCGGCTGCCCCTCCGGGTTCGCCGAGGTCCGTAGCATGAGTGGCGGCACGGCCCCGATCAGTACGATGCCGGCCACTCGCCCCGTCCCATGTCGCCCGATGTACCTCGTCACCTCGCCCCCACCGGTCGAGTGCCCCACCAGGACGACGTCGCGTAGGTCCAGGTGCTCGATCAACTCGGCGAGGTCGTCGGCGTAGGTGTCCATCTCGTGGCCGTGCCATGGTTGGCTGGATCGCCCGTGGCCACGGCGGTCGTGCGCAATGCAGCGGTAGCCGTTCGAGGCGAGGTGGAGCATCTGCTCGTCCCAGGCATCGGCGTTGAGCGGCCAACCGTGGCTGAAGACGATCGGCTGCCCGGAGCCCCAATCCTTGTAGTAGATCTCGGTGCCATCCTTCGTGGTCAGCGTTGCCATGATGTGACCTCCTCATTCAGATCTGCAGTAGACGACGCCGTCGCGTCCCGATCCCCGGGGCGACCATCCGCCTCTTCCGTCACCGAATCCGCCATCGGGAGGGGTCGAGACGAGGCAATTGTCGGTCCAAACAGCCGGCTGTGCGGGCCCTCGGCCGGACCCAGCCCCGAGGATCCGGGTTATAGACGTACGGCCCGTTTTGGGCGGCCGAATCCGCGGGGAGCATTGGAGTGTGCGTATGTGGAGGTACCGAAGGAGGCGAAGTAGGAGGAAATATCGGATGAATCGATCACCCCGCGCCCGGTGCCCCGATGTGCCGCGAATCCTCAGGGCACCGTTATTTATCTGCGCGAAGTGATGTGCCGACCAACAACCAGCGAAAAGAACTGGTCTTCGGATTACCGGTCAGTCGTCACTGGAGCCAGCGTGCCGATCCTCGTCCAGCTGGGATCGGGTTGCAGAACCACTCCGATGTAAACCATATCCTCCGTTTGTTCCATGACCACGTTGCGGTCCAGGGTCGCGGCTACCTGTTCGGGGCTCAGCTTGTATAGAGCACCGCTCGCCGCATCCACGACCAGGCCTATCAACCCGCCGAAAACCAGATTTCCAAGCACCCATCCGGAGAGACTGCGCGTGAACGTGGCCGTATACGGCTGATATCCATCGAGCTCGATGACGACCACGTGATTATCTTTCCGCTTTAGTTGCAACACTGCCGGCGTAACTCCGAACTCCGTGCCATTCACGCGGATACGCGCACCTGCCGGCTGGCTCGATACGCCGACCGCCTGAGTGGTGCCCTGCATTATCGTGGCGCACCCACCGATAGTGATCAGTGCTGCCACTGTCAAAACCAGTGTCCTGAGTTTGGGCCACATCGCCATGATGACAAACCTCCGTCCTGAAGGTGAATACTTCGGCGCCGTTGCAGCGCCGCACCCCCGCCGCGGCACTTGGCGGGGTAGGCCGACACGCAAGGTACGAGGACGGTCTGACAGTCATTCCGGCTTCATGACTCCAAACTCCTGATCCCGAGTATCGGCGGCACGCCCACCCTTCCATTTCCCCGTCTCGGGTTATCGGACCGAGCCTGGCGCGGGAAGCGCGCTCCCTCTACTCTGTAGTCGGAACACGGAGACCGAAGAAAGGTGGAACCATGGCAGAGAGCGAACTACTCGGACGGATCCGGGCCGACCTGAACACCGCCCGCAAGGAGCGGGACCGGACACGGATGGACGCGCTCGGGATGCTGATCGCGGAGGCGCAGAACCGACGCATCGAGAAGGGCGCCGAGTTGTCGGACGACGACGTCGTCGCCCTCCTCACCACCGCCGTCAAACGCCGCCGTGAGGCCGCCGACCAGATGCGCGCCGGGGGGCGCGACGAGCTGGCGGCCAAGGAGGAATCGGAGGCGGCGGTCCTACAAGGCTACCTCCCGGAGGGACTCTCCGAGGATGAGGTCCGGGCGCTGGTCCGTGAGGCGATCGACGCCGGCGCGGCCGATATCGGTGCGGTCATGAAGTCCGTCATGCCACGCGTCCGCGGACGATTCGAAGGGAAAGAGCTCAACCGGATCGTCCGGGAGGAGCTGGCAGGGTAGGGGAGAGCAGGAGGAGCACGGGAGAGCTGGCGGCCAGGGCGAGGAGCGGGCCGCTCGCCCCGCCCTCGACCGATCCTCGATAGCGCGGCGAGTTTCGGATACCGGATCGCGGTTGCATTATGCGGAATTTGCATTATTATTCCGCGCCAAACCGTAAGCGCCGGATATCCCCGGTAGAATTTCCTATTTGTATTACGCGGTCGCGCAAGTATTTGGTATCCTCGAAGTTCCTCCTGAAGTCCAACTGCTCGATGAAAACTAAGTTGAAGAAGGCATTTGGCATCCGCGCAGCCCTCCTGCTCCTGATCACCATGCTGGCGGGCGCCGGTTCCGCCGCCGCGCAGTCCCGCTCGATCCTCGAGCTGCAGACCGGCGACGGCATGCCTCTCCTGGTAGTCGACACCTCCGGCACCATCGTCGCCCGTGGAACCTTGGATGAATACTACAACTGGGGCGGAACACGATGCGAGCCGAGGCTCCCGGTGACGGGCGCAGGGATCCGATTCCTGTGGCACCCCTGCAAAGGCGCGCTCCGGTTCGGGTATCTCGAGAACAATCCAACCGCGTGGGACGACAGCGACATCGACGGCGTCAACTTCGCCGCCGCGCAGGCCCTCGAACGGCGCACGACAGAGCTCCGCGAAGAGATGGAGCGTCGCGCCGCCGAGGACCAGGCCGAGGCCCGGGCGATGCGCGCCGAGATCGAGCGGCTCCGCGCGGAGGTCTCGGAGCTACGAGCCCATCTCGCTGCATTCGAGGCCCTCGAGGAACGGCTCGCCAGGATCGAGGCGGGGGCAGGGCGGTGACCGCGGACAGGTGAGGCCGGCCGAGGGCTCGGCCCGGAGTCGCCGGGGCTGGGGCCGCTCGTACCATGACCTGCGCTCACCCGCCGAACCCCCGCACCGGCAGCCCGATCGGGCCGGTCTCGACCGCGAATAGCGACCCCGCGAGCGGGTCCTCGCCCGGATCGAGCCCCTCGCGGGATGTCGTGATGAAAAGGCGGTCCAGCGCGGCGCCGCCGAAGGTACACGCGGTGACCTTCCGCGCGGCTACCTCGACGACGGCATCGAGCCTCCCGTCCGGCCGGTAGCGCCGAACCGCGCCGCCATTCGCCAGCGCGACCCAGACGCCCCCCTCCCGGTCGACCGTCAGGCCGTCCGGGAGGAGCCCTTCTCCCGCGAGATCCACGAACGGTCGCCGCGCCCCGAGACTCGACCCGGTACTATAGTCGAAGCTGTCGATGCGCCGCGTCGCTGTGTCGACATAGTAGGCGACGTCACCTTCCGGACTCCAATCGAGGCCGTTGGAGATCGTCACCCCTATCAGCGCGACGTCCACCGTCCGGTCCGGGTCGAGACGAAAGAGCGAGCCCGCGCCCCGACGCTGGTCGTACGCCATCGACCCGCAGTAGAACCGCCCGGCCGGATCGCACCCTCCCTCGTTCATGCGGATCCCCTTATCGGCCCAGAGCTCGCCGAGAAACGTGATCCGCCCGTCCTCCTCCTCGAGGGCGAAGCCGCGCTCGACGCCCAGCACCGCGCCACCACCACGCCGTGGCCGCACCGCCGCTACCACGGATGCCACATGACGCCGGTGTACCGACCCGTCATTGCGTAGCGTCAGCAGGTCGCCGGCCAGCATGTCCAGCCAGCGCAGACCGCCCCAACTCTCGGACCAGACCGGCCCCTCGCCGTGATACGCAACAGGATCCGTCCACTGCTCGGCACGCACGAGCATTCACCTCCACGCAACTGGGCGGATGACGAAGACGGCTGGAAGGTTCGTGCCGCGACACGACGAAAAAATCTTGCGGCGGAAAATCACGCCGTAATGAGCCTGTCCGACAAACCCTTCGTCGGGAGATGGTGCGTCGGATTCGGGATGGATAGATTGTCGGAGGTGACGTTTTCCTTCGTCGTGAGGCTTTCGTGAGCTACAACTTTCTGGCCTACGAGCAGGATCAGCTGTTCTTGATGCCGCCGTCGCTCACGGAGTGGGTGGGCGAGGAGAGTCTTGCGCGGTTCGTCTCGGACGTGGTCGATACGCTGGAGACGGAGGGCGAGCTACGGCCCTTCTACGCCCATTACCGTAGTGACGGCTGGGGCCGGGCGGCCTATCATCCGCGCATGATGGTGAAGGTCTTGCTCTACGGCTACTCGGTGGGGGTGAGGAGCAGCCGCAAGCTTGCGGCTGCGTTGGAGGAGAGCGTGCCATTTCGCTATCTGGCGGCCAATCAGCAGCCGGATTTCCGCACGATCAGCGACTTTAGGAAGGAGCACCTGGAGGCGCTCGAGGCGCTCTTTGTCGACGTGCTGCGGCTGTGCGAGGAGGCGGGGCTGGTGAAGCTTGGGCGCGTGGCGCTCGATGGGCGCAAGGTGGCGGCGAGCGCCGCGCTCGACCAGAACCGCAAGCGTGAGGGTCTTGAGCGCGAGATTCGGCGCATCTTCGAGGAGGCCGAGCGTCTCGACGCCGAGGAGGAGGAGGCGCACGGCGCGGACCGTCGTGGCGATGAGCTTCCGCGAGGTTTGGCGACGAAGGCGGATCGGCTGCGTCGGCTCAAGGAGGCGCGCGCTCGCCTCGTGGCCGAGGAGGAGGAGGCGAAGGCCGCGCAAGCAGAGAAGATCCGCGAGAGAGAAGAAGAGGAACGCCGCACGGGCAAGAAGAAGCGGGGGCGCAAGCCCAAGCCGCCCGAGGCTGTCGTCGACCGGGAGAAGAAGGCCAACGTCACCGATCCCGACAGCCGGATCATGAAGACTCGGCGAGGCTGGGTGCAGGGCTACAACGCGCAGGCGATGGCCGACTGCGAGAGCCAGGTGATCGTCGCCCAGGATGTCACCGAGGAGGAAAACGATGTGGGCCAGCTTGGCCCCATGCTGGAGCGCTGCGAGGCGCAGGCCGGCAGGCGTCCGGACGCCTGCTTGGCGGATGCGGGCTATTGGAGCGAGGAGAACGCGGCGCTCGAGGACGATCGCACGGAACTCTTCGTCGCCACCACCAAGGAGTGGAAGCAGAGGAAGGCGCAGCGGGAACAGGGCGCGCCGCGAGGTCGCATGCCGAAGAGCTTGGGCGACAAGGAGCGAATGGAGAGGAAGCTGAGGACGAAGCGCGGGCGTGCGGCCTACAAGGAGCGAGCCTCGACGATCGAGCCGGTCTTTGGACAGATGGAGGGCCGGGGTCTCAACCGTTTCCTGCTTCGAGGCAAGAGGAAGGCTGCAGGCGAGTGGTCGCTCTTCTGCACCACGCACAATCTCCTCAAGCTGTGGAGGAGCGGCTGGAGGGTGGCACCCACGAAGGTGGCCGTGGCCCGGTCGGGAGCGGGAGCGGGAGCGCTGGCCGGAGCCGGGTAGGGCAGCGGCGCAGGCCCGATTTCAGCACCACGGCGGCACCACGGCGCTCACTCCCGGCCCGAGCGCACCCTCCAACCCCACGCTGGCCGCCGCCACGCCCGGCCCCGAGGAC
>DATMSC010000363.1:0-15359 GCA_035565595.1 Longimicrobiales bacterium
CCACCGGGAGCACGACCGCCGCCGTGAGCGTCGTGCCCATGCCCCGGAACCGGGGATCGTTCGCTGCGGCATCGAAGACGACCCGGTTTGCAGCGCGCACGGCGTGGGCCAGCGATTCCCGGGCACGGTCCGCGTCGTCGAGCGGGAAACCGGCGGCTTCGAGGGCGGCCGTGACCGCGTCGACGGCGAGTCGGCTCGCGACCTCTCCAGCGGCGTGGCCGCCCATCCCGTCAGCGACGACGATTACGCCGAGGTCCCGACGAACCGCTACACTGTCTTCGTTGTTGGAGCGGCGCAGGCCGGTGTCGGAGCGGGCGGCAAAGGTCCATTCCATCCGGTGCAAGGGTATGAGCGGGCCCGCGCGGTGGCAAGTGTGGGCACGCCGCTTGCCCCTTGCGCAGGCATGACGCTCTCGTCACGCACCATCGTGGTCGTGTTGGTGGCCGGCATCGTGGGGTGCCAGCAGAATCCGGCCGAGGAGCGGATGTCCGCACCACCGCCGCCTCCCGCAGCGCTGATCGCGCCGGTGGCGAGCCACATGACGCTGGATGAGCGCCTGGCCCGTCTCGAAATCGAGCTCGACGCCGCGATCGCCGGCGGCATGCGTCAGGATGTCGTGCCGCGCATGTTCCGCGCGGAAGCCATCACCGATCGGATCCTCGAGGGCGAGCCGCCGTTCCTGTGGCTCGCGGACCAGTACTTCGTCGACTCCAGGTTGAGGGGGCTCCAGGCCCACGCGGACCGGATCGTCGCGTTGATCCGCCGGGCAGAGTCGCCTGACGTGATACTGCCCGAGGTCGTGGAGCTTCGCCATTCCGTCGCGACGCTGCGCGAGCAGCTCGCTGCCGGCGCCGGTGGCGATCCGCCGGTACCGCTCGACTCCCTCCTGGCCGGAGCCGCGCCCGACACGCTCGGCCCGCTGCCCACCGACGAGCCGATCCACTGAAGACGTCAGCGGCGTGGTAGGTGGGCGCGATCCCCTCCGGAGCAAGGGAAGAAGGCACTCACCGCAGGGACCGACCACGCTGCTGAACCGTTGCCAGAGGCGGCTGCCGGCGCGGAACTACCGTGTGACCGCGGGGGTTCTATGCATCGGCGGATCGACGCGGGTACGCCCCACGCTGTTTACGGGCAGAAACCTTGCATCCCTGGCGTACGGAAGCCGCGGCGGTCCAGTTGCCTGATACCACGACATTTGACTTCGATACAGGGATTCCATGGCAAGCGCGGCGGAGATAAAGGACAAGAGGAAGCGCCGCCCGCGCCGTCCGGCTGGGCCAAGGGCGGAGCAGATTCTGGGCGGCGCCCCCGCAGAGGAGCAGAACGCCCTCGATCAGTATTTGCGGGATGTTAGCCGCCATGAGCTGATCACGCCCGAGCAGGAGATCGAGCTGGGCCGGCGCGCGCGTGCTGGCGACGAGGAAGCAGTACAGCAGCTGGTCCGCGCCAATCTGCGTTTCGTGATCAGTGTGGCGAAGAAGTACCAGAACCGCGGCGTTTCCCTGATCGATCTGATCCAGGAGGGAAACGTGGGCCTGGTCACGGCCGCGCGGAAGTTCGACCCGGACCAGGGCGTCAAGTTCATTTCGTATGCTGTCTGGTGGATCCGACAGGCGATCCTCTCTTCACTGGCCAACCAGGGCCGCGCAGTGCGCGTCCCGCTGAACCGCGCCAGCGACCTCGCCAGGATCTTCCGCGAGCGGGAACGGCTCAAGCAGGAGCTGCGACGCGACCCGTCGACCGAAGAGGTTGCGGAGGCGGCCAAGCTCACGCCGGTCATAGTCGAGTCACTCCAGACGCTCAACGCGGCCGAGATCCGGCTCGATGCCCCGATCGGCGACTCCGACGACAGTCAGCTCGTCGAGCGGTTCATGATGGAGGAGGCGCTGGAGCCGGAAGGCGCCGTCGAGGAGAGGCTCCTCGCCGAGCAGATCGACCGCGCGCTCGAAACGCTGTCGCCCCGCGACGCGCAGGTGCTCCGATTCTACTTCGGGCTCGAAGGCGGTCGCGAGCACACGCTGGAGGAGATCGGACACATGCTCGGCGTGACCCGCGAGCGCGTCCGGCAGCTCCGGGACCGCGCGCTCAAGCGGCTCCGCGAGGGCGAGCTCGGTACCGCGCTCGAGAGTTTCGCCGCTTAGGCGACGACAATATTGGCACTCCACGCCGGTACTGTAATTCGGACGGTCGGCGGCATCTATGACGTGATGCTGGATGATGGCACCACGATCGCCGCCGTCCTCCGGGGTCGTCTCAAGCTCGAGAACCGGACCGGTGACCGGGTTGTCGTTGGTGACAGGGTCCGTGTTGAATACGCAGGAAACGGCAGCGCGACCATCGAATCGGTCGAGCCCCGCCGCACACAACTCGCCCGTCGCGCGCCCGGCAAAGGCGCACGGCGGGCGAAAGTCATTGTGGCCAATGTCGACCGCGTCGTGATCGTGCTCGCATGGTCGAACCCCGAGCCTCGCCTCCGCATGCTCGACCGGTTCCTGGTGCTCGCCGAGGCCAACCGGCTCGAAGCCGTGATCGTCGTCAACAAGATCGATCTCGCACCGTCGGAATCCGCCGCGCGCGAGCTGTTCGCGGTCTACGAGGCGATAGGGTACCCGGTGCTGTACGTCAGCGCCATGGACCGGCGAGGCATCGACGCGGTTTCCATGCTCCTGTGCGGGAGCATCAGCGTCCTCACCGGCCCGTCCGGTGTTGGGAAGTCGAGTCTGCTCAACGCTATCGAGCCCGGACTGCAGCTCCGGACCGGCGCTGTCAGCGCAGCCCACGCCAAGGGCAGACACACGACGGTCTCCGCCGAGCTCGTTCCGCTGTCATGCGGCGGTTACGTTGCCGACACTCCCGGGCTGAGGGAGCTCGGGCTGTGGGGCGTGTCTCCGGACGTGCTCCCCGAGTGCTTCCCCGAGTTCCGGCCGCTACTGGGTGAGTGCCGCTTCGGCTACTCCTGCACTCATCTGCACGAGCCAGACTGCGCCATCCGATACGCCGTTGCGAGCGGCGAGATCACCGGCGACCGCTACGAGAGCTACGTCACCCTCGCCGACGAGATCCGCCAGATGGTGTGACAGCGGCGCCTGCCGTTGCGGAATTCGTTTCCGACACCTCTACCCCATCCGGAAAGCCTCACCGCCGTCTGACCGATGCTTTGACGGCGCCCCCGAGCCTTGCGCGCGCCCTCGTGAGATCGCGGGAAACGCGCGTGGCCACGAAGGATTGCCTCAGCAACAGCGCACCGCGAGATCGTCGGTGTCACTGCGCGTGCCAGATCGGCCGACGCGGACTTCGTGGCACGTGCGTTGCGCCCACACCGGCCGCCCGCTCACTGGCGGGTCATCTGTATCCGAAGCAGGAGAAGGAAAGATGCTACGACGCACCTGGATGGCGATGCCGCTCCTGGGGCTCGCCGTCGCGATGGCGGCCGGCTGCGACGAGACTGCCACGGGTATCGGCGACGGCACGGGCCCGATCGAAATTTCCATGGCCCAGTCGTCTTCGGCCGCGGCGGGCGCCGACGTCACGATTCAGGACGATGAGTCAGGCGATTTCGCGATCGTGCCCCTGACGACGTTCACGTCGATAACGGTCACGGTGGCGGAAGTGCACGTGCTCCCGAATGACGCCGACGAGAACGAGGAATCGAGCTGGATACGTCTGCAGCCCGTCGAGGCGGGGGCGACCATCGATCTGCTGGCGTTGCCGTCCGATGACGACGGTGGCGTGCTACTCGCCCGCGGCGAGGTGCCGGTCGGATCCTATCACAACGTCAGAATACTCTTTACCGAGGCGCGGGTGACGCTGGACCAAACGATCGAGCTCGGCAACCGGACGATCCTGTCGGGGAGTCATGAGCTGCACATTCCGAGCGGCGCCCAGACCGGGATCAAGATCCCGGGCGCGACATTCAGCGTCGAGGAGAGCGACACGGAGGAGATCACGCTCGTATTCGACGCGTCGGCGTCCGTGCAGACGATCGTGGCAGTAGGCCCGCCAACCGAGACCAGGCTCCAGATGAGCCCTGTGCTCACGGTGCGCTGACCTGATATCGCGCCCGACAAGAGCGAGGTCGGGGGTGACATCCGGGCGAACCTCGCCGGATACGGGATCCGGCGAGGTTCGATCTTCCAGCGATTGTGTCGGCGATCAGGCGCCGGTCAGTACCGGGAGCCGGCCGTTGTCGAGCACGTCAGGGAAGCCTTCGAGGGGATCGCCGTCCAGCGGCGAGCCGTCCGCGGCCTCGAGCACGAAACCGGCGTCCCGGATCATTTCCAGGTCCGCACGCGCTGCCTGACCCGGCGTGGTGAGATAGTCCCCAATGAAGATCGAGTTGGCCGGGTACAGCCCCAGCGGCTGCAGCGATCGGAGGTGTACCTCACGGCCGCCGGCGATCCGGATCTCCTTATCGGGCAAGAGGAAGCGGAACAGGCAGAGCACACGCAGGCAGCGGCGAGGATCGAGGTCGTTCAGCGCCTCGAAGGGCGTGCCCGGGATCGGGATCAGGAAGTTGACCGGTACGCTGGTAACGTCCAGCTCACGGAGCGAAATCGCCAGATCGATGATGTCGTCGTCCGACTCGCCCATCCCGACGATCCCGCCGGAGCACGTCGTGATCCCCGCTGCCTGCACGTTCCGGATCGTCCGGACCCGGTCCTCGAAGGTGTGCGTGGTCACGATGCTGGGCGTGTAGCGCTCGGACGTGTTGAGATTGTGATTGACCCGGTCGACGCCGGCCTCCTTGAGCTGCCGGGTCTGCTCCTCGTCCAGCAGGCCGAGGCAGGCGCAGACCTTCAGGTCGTACGTGGCCTTCACTTCACGCACGGCCTCGAGCACCCTGTCGAAGACGCGCTTCCCCGGCGCGCGGCCCGAGATGACGAAGCAGAAGGTGCCACTCTTGAGCGTCGCGGCGCGGCCGGCCGCTTCCAGGATGCGGTCCCGGGCCATCAGCGGATACTTCTCGATCTCCGCCGCCGATATCCTGGACTGCGAGCAGTAGTGGCAATCCTCAGCACAAAGCCCGCTCTGCGCGTTCAGCAGGAAGTGCAGCCGCACGCGGTTGCCCCAGTAGTGGCGGCGCACCCGGTACGCGGCGGCGAGCTGCTCCAGGATTTCGTCGTCCGGCGCGGTAAGCACGGCACGGGCGGTGTCGCGGTCGAGTACGCGCCCCGCAAGCGCCTGGTCGGCTGCCTCGTTCCAGATCGACATCGGCGAACTCCTCCCTTGGGAACGGATCCGTCACCGGCACCGGCGAGCCGCGCGCGGCCCTCGGGCGGCATCGCTTCGGTGCCACCGGTGGGCCACAGAATAACCTTTGAGTCGCGCGGCAGAAAGAGACCGGAGTGAGGCGATGACCGGGGGCACCGAAAGGGGGCGAGATCGACATGCCCATACCTGCTCACCCCGCCGGGACGCGAATCGATGCCGGAGAGCGGGATGGGTCGAAGGCACGTGGCCTCGCCAACTGAAGCTCATCGGCACCGGCGTCTCGGCCCGCGCCGACGATCAGCGGCCGAGATCGAGCAGAACCGTGCTGGCGCGTCCGGTCCGGTTGGCATCCACCAGCTCAGCGATGGGGATACCCGCCACCATGATGCGAAGGACCGCCGGGCCGTTCGGCTCCTCTACCCACGCGCCTGTCAGCGGCCCGCCAAGGCCGAGATAGCTGGCCTGGCTGACGAACCGGCTGACAATGATGTCGCCGAGCAGGTCGGTCAGGTCGCGCTGGCGCAGCGGTTCCCGCCGACGGGGCTGCCTGAAGACGATGTCGTCCCAGCCGACGCGGACCCACCTCCCGCCACCCAGGCCGAAACCCCTGTCCAGACACCAGCGGCGGCCATGCACGGGGTGACCCTGCCCGGACCTGCAAAACGCCGGACCCTCCCCGTTCCGATCGCGCGACTCCACACGGGCCACCGGCCACCCCAGCCACACCATATCCCCGTCGCGGACCACTACCGGGTCCCGCGCCGAACCGCGGGGAGGTGCCGGCACCCGGACCGCTGCTCCCCTCTCCGGATTGCCACGCTGGCGCGCGATCGCCTCCGACGAGGTGAGCGCTCCCGTCAGCACGACTGCGAGGACAATGACAAGGCAACTTCGCATGTCAGCACTCCACCTGGATAGAACACTGGATCGCTGTCGACCCGGCAGGAGGCAAGCTGCCGGCCAGCCGACTGGTAGCCGCCCGGGCCCGGGCCATCATGCCCCCGTACGGCCGCGGTTCACCTATGCTAAGTGAATGTACATCATATAGGTACGTCATTACATGGCCGACCGCGGCGATGCGGCTGAGCCGACCGAAGGCGGCTTGCAAGGTGGTTTGCGGGTGCACACTCAGGAGGACAGCCGGCGGCCGTCCTCGAGGACGCTTCGGCACGACGCCGGTTGCCGGCGTTGGATGGCCGAACTGGCTGTAGTGCAGTGGCAGCCGCTATGTTGGACGGGTTTACGCCAGCCACGGGAGACAGTGTGTCGATTTCATGGACCTGACGTTCCTCGGTGCCGCGGGGACGGTGACCGGATCACGTTTCCTCGTCTCGCACAACGGTTATCGCCTGCTCGTGGACTGTGGCCTCTTCCAGGGTCTGAAGCAGCTCCGCAAGCGGAACTGGGCACCCTTCCCGGTCGATCCCGCTCGCATCGATGAAATCATCCTGACGCATGCGCACCTGGACCACACCGGCTACCTCCCCGTCCTCGTCCGGGACGGGTTCCGGGGCTCCGTGCACTGCACGCCGGCGACGGCCGACCTGTGCGGCATCCTGCTCCCGGACAGCGGTTACCTGCAGGAGGAGGAAGCGGCGAGGGCGAATCGGTACGGATACACGAAGCACAAGCCGGCGCTTCCGCTCTACACGCGGGAGGACGCCGAGCGTGCCCTCGAGCGGCTCTCATTGGTGCCGCTCCGCCACATCACGGAGACCGCCGGCGGGATGCGTTTCCGGTTCGACCGCGCCGGCCACATCCTCGGTTCGGCGACGGTGGTGCTGGAAGGCGAGCGTACCATCGCTTTCAGCGGCGATCTGGGCCGGATGCGCGATCCGCTGATGAAGTCGCCAGAGCGCATCCGCGCGGCCGATTACCTCGTCCTCGAGTCGACCTACGGGGACCGCGCGCACCCACGGGAAGATCCGGGCGACGTCCTGGCCCAGGCGATCAACCGGACGGTCGCGCGCGGTGGCGTCATCATCATTCCGTCCTTCGCGGTAGGGCGCGCCCAGTCGGTGCTCTACCAGCTCGCCGTGCTCCGGGCGCGGAACGAGATTCCGCGCATCCCGATCTACATCGACAGCCCGATGGCGGCGGACGCGACTCGCCTGTTCCAGGCGCACGCGGACGAACACAGGCTTTCGACGCCGCAGATCGTGGCCATGAGCCAGACGGCGAGGATCACGAACAGCGCCGACGAGTCGAAGGCGCTGGATCGGGACAACGATCCGAAGATCATCATTTCGGCGAGCGGGATGGCGACTGGCGGCCGGGTCCTCTTCCACCTGGCCCGGTTCGCGCCGGACCCCCGCAACACGGTCCTCTTCGTAGGCTACCAGGCCGCAGGGACACGGGGTGCGGCGATGGCGGCGGGCGCGAAAGCCATCAAGATCCACGGAAACTACGTCCCGGTGCGTGCCGAGGTCCGGGTCATCGACGGGATGTCCGCCCACGCGGATGCGGAGGAGATACTGGAGTGGCTGGGCGGTTTCGAACGCCCGCCTCGCCGGACCTTCCTCGTACATGGCGAGCCCGCCGCGGCGGACGCGCTCCGCCTCGCGATTCAGGACCGGTTGGGTTGGGAAGTCCACGTCGCCGAGCACAATGAACGCGTAGAGCTGTGACGACGCTCCGGCGAGTGCACCCCCGGCAGCGACACGTGCGACCTGTGGATACCCCAACATGGCTCCCGCATGACCTTCGGCCAGCGGCGTCCCGGACTGGAGTCAGCGGCCGGATAGAGCGGTAACGGCAAACGCATGGCGGCAGCAAAGCGACATCGGACATCGACGGAACGACGATCCACCGGAACGAAGCCGGTGGTGCACGCCGCCACCGGTTCCCGCCGTCCGTGGGTCCTTCCGGTCGTCGTGGCCATCGCCCTCACGAGCGTGACAGCGGTTTTGCTGGGATTGTTCGCGCGCGCGGGCGCACGCGCCGGCGCCGACCCGCCAGGTGTTGTGGCGTTCGTCGGGTCGGAAATCTGTGCGGGTTGCCACGCCCCGGAGTACGATGCATGGCGGGGATCGCACCACGACCTCGCCATGCAGGAAGCTGATGCGGCGTCCGTGCTGGGCGACTTCGACGGCGCGACCTTCGACTACGGCGAGGTCACTTCTCGCTTCTTCCGGGACGGCGACCGATTCTTCGTCGAAACCGATGGCCCGGATGGCGCCATCGACACCTTCCAGGTCCGCTACACCTTCGGTGTCGAGCCCCTCCAGCAATACCTGATCGAGCTGGACGGTGGCCGCCTGCAGCCGCTCTCGATCGCGTGGGACTCGCGGCCGGCGGAGGATGGCGGACAGCGCTGGTTCCACCTCTATCCGGGCGACTCGATCCACGCGGGAGATCCGCTCCACTGGACGGGCCGGGCACAGAACTGGAATCACACCTGTGCGGACTGCCACTCGACGTCCCTGAGCAAGAACTACGACTCGGTCGAGGACCGATTCCGTACGACGTGGGCCGAGATCGACGTCGGATGCGAAGCGTGCCACGGCCCCGGCGCACCGCACGTGGAATGGGCGAGGTCGCCCACTGTTCTGCGCGCGATGATCTGGCGGGATCCGCGATTGGCTGCTCCGCTCAGCGGTCGCCGCGGAGTGATGTGGACCATGAACCCGGAGACGGGCACTGCGGTTCGCAGCCACCCCCGCTCCGACGACGGCGAGATCGCGGTGTGCGCCCAGTGCCACTCGCTCCGGTCGCAGATCGCGGACGGTTACGCGGCGGGTGCGGATCTGCACGACTATTACGTACCGTCGGGACTCGTGCTCGGCTTCTTCCACGCGGATGGGCAGCAGCGGGAGGAGGTCTATACCTGGGCGTCGTTCCTGCACAGCCGGATGTACGCGGCGGGCGTCACCTGTTCGGACTGCCACGACCCGCACTCCCAGCAACCTCGCCTGCCGGGCAACCAGCTCTGCGGCCAGTGCCACGAGCCCGCCCGCTTCGACCTTCCCGATCATCACCGCCACCCTGTCGGGAGCACGGGTGCGCAGTGCGTCGCCTGCCACATGCCGCCAACGACGTACATGCTGGTGGACGACCGCCGGGACCACCGCATTGCCGTGCCTCGCCCGGACCTCTCCGTCGCGATCGGAACTCCCAACGCGTGCACGGGATGCCACACGGATCGGTCCGCCGAATGGGCTGCCCAGGCCGTGCGGGACTGGCTCGGCCGGGATGCCGCCGGATTCCAGCGTTTCGCGACGGCGTTCGCGGCGCACGATGCCGGAGAGAACGTGCAGGCCGCGCTTCGCGACATCGCGGTCGACGCGACGCAGCCGGCGGTGGTGCGGGCGGGGGCGCTGGCGCGCCTGGCCGAGCGGCCGGGTGGCGGCGCCGAGGCGCTGGGGGCGGCCGGAGTCGCACTCGGCGACCCGGACCCGGTCGTGCGTCATTCGGCGCTGGCGATTCTCGAGTCGCTTCCGCCCGCTGAGCGGGTGGCGCGGGGGGCGCCTCTGCTCGAAGATCCTGCCCGGTCCGTGCGGATCGAGGCCGCGCGGGTGCTCGCGCCGGCGCTGGGCCGAGCGCCCACCCCCGCGTTCACGCGTGCAGCGCAGGAGTACATCGAAAGCCTCAGATACAACGCCGATCAGCCGGGGAGCCGCGTCAACCTTGCAGTGTTCCTGGATCACCTCGGCCGCACGAATGAAGCGCTTTCCGAATACATGGCTGTGATCGACCTCGCACCCGAATACGTTCCTGCCTACGTCAACCTCGCCGAGGCGTACCGCCTCGCCGGCGCCGAAGAGATGGCAGAGGCGACGCTCCGCGCCGGGATCGAGCGTTCGCCGGAGAGCGCACCACTCCACCACGCGTTGGGACTCTCATTGGTCCGCAGCGGTCGGGCGGCTGAAGCGCTCGTCGAGCTGGAACGGGCGGCGGAGCTGGCACCCGATAACGCATACATCACATACGTCTACGCAGTCGCCCTGCACGACGGTGGCAGGCGGGCGGACGCGATTCGGGTCCTGGAGGAAGCGCGCATCCTGCACCCCAACGATCCCGAACTGATCTTCGCGCTCGCCACCTTCCACCGTGATGCCGGAGACACGGCGGCCGCGATGCGGTATACTGAGCTGCTCATTCAGGTCGCGCCGGGAGATCCGCGCGGGCCGGCGCTGCGGCAGGAGCTGAGGTAGAAGGCAGTCCCGGGGTACGCGGGCGAGCGTAGCCGGGACATCTGGCGCTTGCACGGCCGTGCGAACGGAAATCTTCTGGTGGAGAAGGCAACGACATTCGTTGGCGGAGCGCGGGAATGGACACCATGAGGACCACCTACTTGTTCGCGCTGGTTGCAACGCTTGGCATTACTGGCGTTCCGCCCCTGTCGGCGCAACAATCGCGGGCGGCGGCCGGCTCCCCCGACGTCGTGGACCGCCTCATCCTGGCCGATCCAGCAACACCGGCGGCGTCGTTCACCATCCATCGGATCGACCCCGGTGCCGCAGAGACGGCGGCAATTCTGGACGTGAACGGCGACGGCCGGCTCGACATCCTGGCCGGCGACAGCTGGTACCAGGCGCCGGGGTGGGAGAAGCACACTTTCCGGGAAGTACCCGTATCCAGTGGTTACGTGGACGCGTTCTCCGAGTTCGCGTTCGACGTGGACGGGGATGGCTGGACCGACGTTGTCACCTTCGCGTACTTCGCGCGCCACATTGCCTGGTACCGGAACCCGGGCGTGGAGGGCAGGGAATGGGTCCCGACGCAAATCGATGAAGGGTTCTCCACGGAGTTCGCGCGGCTCGTCGACATCGATGGCGACGGCAACGCGCGCGAGCTGCTGCCGCAGACTACGTCCCGAACCTCGCCGCTGTCGTGGTACGAGCTGGTCGACGGCGAATGGGTCAAGCACCCGATCGCGCCGGCGAGCTATCCGCACGGGATCGGCGCCGGCGATGTGAACGGCGACGGCCGTACCGACGTGCTCACGCCCGCCGGCTGGTTCGAGGCGCCCTCTGACCCGCGCGCCGGTGAGTGGACGCTGCACACGGCCTGGGCGGATCTCGGCCTTCCGGAAATGGGGTTCATGCACGTCTTCGACGTGAATGGCGACGGCCTGGCCGATGTCATCACGAGTGCCGCGCACGACTACGGTGTCTTCTGGCTCGAGCAGCGCCCGGACGGCAGCTGGCGGTGGCACCAGATCGACAACGAGTGGTCCGAAGCACACCCGTCGGTCCTCGCAGACCTGAACGGCGACGGTCAACCCGATTTCGTCACGGCCAAGCGCTACATGGGTCGGAACGCGAACAGCCCCGGCGCCAACGAACCGCTGGGCGTGTACTGGTACGAGTTCAGGCGGACCGACGACGGGGTCGTCTGGACGCGCCACACGATCTCGTACGACGAAGGCGTCGGCGGTGGTCTCCAGATGTCGGTTGTCGACGTCGATGGCGATGGTGATCCGGACATCGTCGCGCCCGGCAAGACGGGACTGCACCTGCTCGAGAACACGACGAACTGAAGCGCGGCAATGGCGAGGGTCGGGGTCAGGGCTGGCACGGCGCTGCTGGGCTCATCGTTTCAGAGTCCGGCTCCGGGTCCCACAGATGCGGGGCCCGGCACCTCCCCGGTGTTTCCAGGCGAGGATAGATGCGACGATTGCGCATCACCGGGTCAGCGGTGATCGCCGGCGCCCTAGCCCTGATCGCCGCACCGCTTCACGGACAGGCACCCGATGCGGAGGCTTTCGTGGCGGCCTTCGGCGAGGTGTGTATCCCGGAACGGCTCAGCCCGGAAGGCACGCTCGCCCTCGCGGAGCGCACGGGATGGATCCGGCTCGAGGCCGGCGACGACGAGGTCATCGACAGGCTGTTCGCTCTCTCCCGGGCCGAGATCGAGTCGGACATCGTGGATGGCCTCATCACGGAGTTCGCGGCGACCGGTTTCCGGCGCGAGATCGAGGGGCGAACGCTCCACCTGGCGGTCAGTCTCGTGCGGTCGCAGTACATCGACTTGCTCGGCTGCGCACTGTACGACTTCGCCGCCACCGCGCCCATTGACTCCTCACCGGTGAGTCGACTGCTCGAAACAGAGCGGGCCTATGCCACGGACGGCAGCAATCCCGACTACGCCGTGGATCCGGCCATCCTCGTCGGGACGGTCTGGGGCCCGCCGCCCGGGCTACCACGGACGTGGGACACTTACCTCAGCTTCGTACCACCGGACAGCCCGTTGACGGCGCAGGTCGGTGTCTCCGGGCTCATGCTGAAGTTCGAGACATCATTGCCGGATTGATACGCCGCCTGGCGGCGGCCGGAGCCGGCATCTGCCCCACACAGGGGCCCCGCGAAGGCGGGGGGCCACTGTGACTTTCTCCGCCGGAACGCCATGAATCCCGGCGGCGTACGCCCGCCAGCGTCGCCTAATCGGCCGGTCTCGAAACTCCAGGAACCAGCGCGCCGAGGCCGTGGCGTACAGCGATGTCGGCGAGGGCTTGGAAGTCGCGGGGAGCGGGGACGATCGGAAATTGGATGACCGGCAACTCCGGGAGGAGCTCGGTCAGTGCCGTGAGATTGGAGGCGCGGGAGACGTCTCTCGCATCGGTTTCGCACTCCTCGCCTCTGTTCACCACCACACCGAGGACCCGTAGCCCCGCCCGCTGAGCGGCTTCGACCGTGAGGAGCGTGTGGTTGATTACCCCCAGGCGGTCGCGCGCTACGATGATCACATCCGCGCCCCAGCAATTGAAGAGCGTGTCGTAGCGGATGTCGGGGGCGACCGGTACCAGCAGCCCGCCGGCGCCTTCGATCAGGACGACGTCACGCTCGCGCGAAAGTTCTGCCAGCGCACGATCCAGAACGCCGGGCCGGATTTCGACCCCGGCCTCGCGAGCCGCGAGCCATGGTGCAATTGGTTGCGGCAGCGCGTACGGGCAGACCAGCTCTTGCGGGTCTGACCCGCCTGCCGCCTGCCGCAGGACCTCGGCGTCGCTTGATGGGTCGCCACGCTCGACCCCCGTCTCCACCGGCTTGAATGCAGAGACTCTGAGTCCCCGCGCACGCAGGAGCGCGAGGAGCGCCGTACCCACGACGGTCTTGCCGACGCCGGTATCGGTACCGGTGATCCCGATCCGGATCACGTCCGCCCTCGCGGCAGAGAAGCGACCATTGCCTCACCCGTGCCTGGCCAGGAATCGCAGCACGACATCGTAGATGGAGCCGATCTCTTCGGGAGTCACGCAGTACGGCGGGAGGACGTACACGACGTTCCCGAGCGGGCGGAGGAGCACGCCCTCCCGGAGCGCAAAGGTCTGGAGCTCCTGACCGATCGGGCTCAGATAGCCGTCCCCGGCGTGGAGATCGAACGCGGCGACGGTGCCCAGGACGCGGGGATTCCGGACCCGAGGGTGCCCGGCGACGCGTGGCATGTTGTCGCGGTGAGCGCGTTCGATGGCCTCGCGGCGATCAGCAGCGCCGTCCTCCAGGAGGAGTCGCAGGCTGGCGCGCGCCGCGGCGCAGGCCAGCGGATTGGCGGTGTACGAATGCCCGTGGAAGAGCGTACGCCGCCGGTCGTCGCTGCGGAACGCCTCGAATATCTCCTCGCGCACGGCCGTCGCGCCCAGCGGGAGGAACCCGCCGGTAAGCCCCTTGGACAGGCAGATGATGTCCGGCTCGACCCCGGCACCGTCGCAGGCGAAGAGCGGGCCCGTCCGTCCGAAGCCGGTGAGGACCTCGTCGGCGATGAGGAGCACGTCGTGCTCCCGGGTCAGTGTACGGATCTGGCGCAGCGTCTCCCGGGACCACACGCGCATTCCGCCGGCGCCCAGGAGCAGCGGTTCCACGATGACGGCGGCAATGTCCTCGCCTCGCTCTTCCAGGAGGCGGGCCAGCGCACCTGCGGTGTCGCCTTCCGTGGGATCGGGGAGGCGCGCGACGTCGAACAGGTGCTCGCTGAAGGGGTCGGTGAAGAGTCCGCGCCCGCTCACGCTCATGGCGCCGAAGGTGTCGCCGTGGTACGCGTTCTCGAGGGCCGCGATGACGGGACGTCGTAGACCCCGGTTCCAGCCGAGCTGCAGCGCGATCTTGATGGCGACCTCGACGGCCGTCGAGCCGTCGTCGGAGAAGAAGACTCGCGTCAATTGCCCGGGGAGCACCGCTGCCAGCTCCGCCGCCAGGCGCGCGGCCGGCTCGTGGGTGAAGCCGGCGAAGATGACCTGCTCGAGGCGGCGGGCCTGCGCGGCGATGGCTTCCGCGATGACCGGGTGCGCGTGCCCGTGAATTGTGACCCACCATGACGAGATCGCGTCCAGAATGGCGCGGCCGTCCGTGTCGTAGAGGTACGCACCCTCCGCCCGCGCGACGGGGATCGGCGGCAAAGCCGTCCCGTGCTGAGTATACGGGTGCCAGACATGGGAGTGGTCAAGCGTCGTCCAGCTCTGCGTCATCTATCTCTTCAGGGCAAGCGTGTCCTCGAGTGCTTCCAGGAGCCCGTCGATCTGGGCATCCGTGTGCGCCGCGCTGACCGTAATGCGCAGCCGCGAAGTGCCTTCAGGCACGGTCGGTGGCCGGATCGAGCCCGTCACGTAACCCCGTTCACGGAGTGCCGCACCGACGCGCATGGTCTCGTCGGCGGCGCCGATCACCACAGGGACGATGGTGCCCACGACTGCGTCGGGCAGCGGTCGACCCAGAGCCGCGAGCCCGTCGCGGAGCCTGGCCGCGTTCCGCCACAGCGCGTCCCTGCGCTCCGGCTCGGCCTCGACGATCTCCAGCGCGGCGAGCGCTGCGGCAGCGACTGCGGGTGGCGAGGCGGTGCTGAACACGAACGGCCGGCAGCGGTTGTAGAGCAGCTCCCGGAGCACTGGCGACCCCATGACCACGGCGCCAGCGACGCCGAACGCCTTTCCGAGCGTGGCCATGACGACGTCGACCTCACCGGCCACGCCCCAGTGCGCGGGTCCGCCCCGGCCCCTCTCGCCGATCACCCCGATCGCGTGCGCGTCGTCCACGTAGGTGTACGCCCCGTGCTCCCGGGCGAGGGCCACCAGCCGGTCGAGCGGGAAGAGGTCGCCGTCCATCGAATACAGGCTCTCGACAACGATCCAGCGGGCGCCATCCCGCCCCCGATCCGTCTCCAGCAGCCGGGCGAGCGCGTCGAGATCGGCGTGCGGGAAGACGCGCTTCTCCGCG
>DATMSC010000364.1:0-1749 GCA_035565595.1 Longimicrobiales bacterium
CACATCCCGGAGCACGGAAACCATCCGCACACACGCCGCGTGTGACCCGCCGGCGCCGTAGCAGGTGCGGATTGCTGGTCGCCACTGTCGCAGGCCATGTGGTCCACGCGAACCGGCGGTGCGCCGAGCTCCTCGACAGCCGGGGGGCGGCGCTCGTCGGCGCCGAGCTGGGCGTGGTCCTCGGAGATGCCGACGTCGCCGCGCGGATGACGTCGCCGGAAAGACTGCCGCACCCGGGCGGCAAGTTGCTGTACCGGTGGTACAATCGGCGCCTTGACAGAAAGCTCGAAGCGAGGGTTCGCATCGGCCGCGCGCGGCTGCTGATAACGATCCGCGAGCGACGCGACGGGCACGCCGTGACCACGGACGACCCCCGTCTCACCGCGTTGTCCGGACTCTCGACCGGTATCGTGCTGTTTGATGGTGATCAGCGGTGCACCTGGTGGAACGCGGCAGCGGCAATGTGGATGGAGCATGCGGGTGCCGGACGCGGCGACGCCCGCGATGTGTTCCCGGGCGTGCCTGCCGCTGCCTTCGACCATCACTTCCGCCAGGCGCTCGACGGACGCATCGAACCGATTGGCGACGTTCCCTTCGGGACCCGGGACGGTCGCCGCCTGTGGGCAGCTGTAACGCTTTCGCCGACGCGCGACCCCGGTGGCGGTATCACCGGCGTCTGCGCGGAGATCTACGATGTCACGGCTCGCAGGAGGGCCGAAGCCGTGGCCCGCAGGCGGGCTTGCCACGATTCGTTGACCGGCCTGGTCAACCGTGCGCACTTCATGCACCGGCTCCGGCGCATGATGAAGCGAGGCAGACGCCAGGGCGACGACCGGTTCGGTGTTCTCTACCTGGACCTGGATCGGTTCAAGAACGTCAACGACGCATTCGGTCATGAAGTGGGGGACCGGGTGCTCGCCTGCGTAGGCCGGCGTCTGCGCGCCGCAGTCCGGCCGGAGGACACCGTCGCGCGCCTGGGCGGCGACGAGTTCGCCGTCCTTCTGAGCGCGGTCGCCAGCGATGACGCCGCCCGCGACGTGGCTGCGCGCCTGGCCGACGCCCTCTCTAAACCGATCGTCGTTGGTACGCGGGTGATCACGGTCGGTGCGAGCGTGGGGGCGGCGACCGGGGCGGTCGGCCATGCAACCGCCCAAGCGGTTCTGGCCGTGGCCGACCGCGCGATGTACCGCGACAAGGCGGAGCGCGCGCGATCGCCGGCAGCGCAGCTCGTCGGCGCTGTGCCGCAAGCCATGCCTGGACGCTGAGCCGGACTCGTGACCGCTCCACCGACCGCGCCCAGGCCGACCCGGCGATCGCCGCTCGCCCTCGTCGCCGGCCACGAAGAGTGGTCGCTCCGTTCCATTGAATCGATACTCGAGGCACACCGGATCGATGTCCTCCGCGCACGCAGCGGACACGAGGCGATCGAACGGTTCCGGGCTGCCCGGCCGGACATCATGATCATCCACGCCCCGCTCCCCGATATCGACGGCGTGACTGCATCCCACCTCCTCCGCTCCGATCTGGCTGACGGTTCGACGCCCATCCTCCTCATGTCCACGGAGCCATGGTCCCGGACCGACCGGATCCAGGCGTTCCGGGCCGGTGCATGGGATGTACTCAACATGCCGATCGATGCGGAAGAGCTGGTATTGCGGGTCGAGATGCTCACCAGGGCAAAACTGGAGACCCGGTGGTACGAGGCGACCGGACTCGTCGAAGAGGTGACCGGACTCTACAACGCCCATG
>DATMSC010000365.1:0-8518 GCA_035565595.1 Longimicrobiales bacterium
CCACGGCGTTCTCACGCGCCAGCAGCACGGGCGCTACGGGTCCGGACGTCATGAAGCGCACGAGGGACTCGTAGAAGGGCCGTTCTGCGTGAACCGCGTAGAATGCCCTCGCCTGCGCTTCCGTCAGGCGCATGACGCGCATCGCGACGATCCGGAAGCCCTCGTCCTCGAGATGGGCGAGGATCCGGCCCGTCAGACCACGCCCGAACGCGTCCGGCTTGATAATGGTGAGTGTCGTTTCCATGGGATCACCGTCCAAAGATCTTGCGGATCATGTCCGCCCGGGTCACGATGCCGGTCAACTTCCCTTCGCTGACGACGGGCAGTTGCTCGACGTCCTTGTTGATCATCATGTTTGCGGCCTCTTCGAGGCCCATCTCCTCCGACACGCAAAGCACGGAGCGGGTCATGATCTCGCGTGCGCGGAGGACCCGCACATCCGCGGCGTCCGGGGAGGATTTCTCCTCGCCTGCCCGGGGGATCTGGGGCAGGAGCGCCCGCATCACGTCACGCTCCGTGATCATCCCCACGACCTCGCCCTTTTCGCCCACGACGGGAACCGATCGAGTCCGCCGCCGGGTCATGAGGTCCACCACGTCGCGCACCGTAGCCTCGGCGCCGACGCTCTCGACGTGGTGCGTCATGATGTCGCGAACGGTCAGGCGAGGCTGGATCCGTGCGTCCGCGATCGGCGCGAGCTGGAGAAGCGCGTCGGCGCTGCCTGCGCGGAGAATCTGTTCGACGGTGTCGGGTTGCCGCAGCAGGCGGGCGAGCGTCGCCATCGTCTGGAGGTAGAAAGTCGCCGCCGTCAGCGGTGCGAGGACCAGGACGACGATACGCGGGCCATCGCCAGTCCCGGTACCCAGCTCCAGTGGTTGTGTGGCGACGCCCAGCGCGAGGGTGAGCTCCTCGACGGCTTCCGTGCGGGAGTGGGGGAGCAGCGCGATCCCGCCGATGGTCACCATTTCGCGACGCAGGAGATCGCCGCGCACACGTTCGACCGCTCCCGCGTCGGCAAACGCCCCTGATTGCGCCAGCCGCCCCAGGAGGAGGTCAACGGCCTCCGCGACGGTGCGCGCGTGCATCGGCACAAGCACGTGCTCTCGTGGGAGGAGCTCGACCAGGCGCATGTTGGATCACCGCCCGGGAAGCCGACCGGGCATTCGGGCCCGGACCATGAACCCGCCGGGCCGACGACACGAGAGCTGTGCGCCGCAGCGCTCACCCGGGGTACGCGCCGCTCCAGCGCCGGCCGGGATCAGAGGACCTCCCTGATCAGCCCAACCACATCGGACGGGCGCCGCATGACGCGCACTCCGTTCCGCTCGAACGTCTCGATCTTCTCGGCCGCCGTGCCTTCGGAACCGCTGATGATGGCGCCGGCGTGCCCCATCCGCCGCCCTGGAGGCGCCGTCTGCCCCGCAATGAATCCGACGACGGGCTTCGAGACCTTTTCCCTGATGTACGCCGCGGCCTCCTGCTCGTCGGTCCCACCGATCTCGCCGATCAGGACGATGGCCTGCGTGTCCTCGTCCTCTTCGAAAGCGGCGAGGCAGTCGATGAAGTTGGTACCAATGATCGGGTCGCCGCCGATACCAATGCACGTACTCTGGCCGATACCGGCGCTGGTGAGCTGGAACACGACCTCGTAGGTGAGCGTGCCCGATCGGGAGACAACGCCGACGGGTCCGGGCTTCGCGATCTGCCCCGGCATGATCCCGACCTTGCACTGCCCCGGCGCCATGAGACCCGGGCAGTTCGGCCCGAGTAGCCTCGCCCCGCGCTCCATGACGAACGGGTAGACCCGCGTCATGTCGAGGACGGGGATCCCCTCCGTGATCGCGACGATGAATGGCACTCCCGCGTCAGCGGCTTCCATGATCGCGTCCGCGGCGAATGCCGGCGGCACGTAGATCACGGTTGCGTTGGCGCCCGTCTCCCGGACCGCCTGCTCCATGGTGTCGAAGATCGGCACCGACCGGCCGCCGGGCCCCTCGAAACGCTGGCCTCCCCGGCCGGGCGTGACGCCACCCACGACGCGGGTGCCGTACTCCATCATCTGGATGGTGTGAAAGGAGCCGTCGCGACCCGTGATCCCCTGGACCAGCAGCCGCGTGTCCTCGTTGATGAACACCGCCATGGGTTTCTACCGCTCCCTCTTAACCGTTCGCCACGGCCACGGCCTCCTGGACCACCTCGTCCATCGACGTGGTCGCACTGAAACCGGCCTCGTGCAGGATCTCCAGTGCCTTCTCCTCGTTGGTGCCGGTGAGCCGGATCACGATCGGCACACCGATGTCGATGCGACGACGCGCCTCGACGATCCCGTTCGCCACGTCGTCGCAGCGGGTGATCCCGCCGAAAATATTGAACAGGATCACGCGCACGTTCGGATCGCTCGACGTGATGCGGAGCGCGTTGACCACCTTGTCCGGATTGCTCGAGCCGCCAATGTCGAGGAAGTTGGCGGGCTCTCCGCCGTACAGCTTGATCAGGTCCATCGTCGCCATGGCCAGCCCTGCGCCATTCACCACCGCGCCGATATTGCCGTCCAGCTTGATGAACGTGAGCCCCGCCTCGCGCGCATGCGTCTCCGCCTCGGGTTCCGCGGAGGTGTCGCGAAGCGCCTCGATTTCCGGGCGACGGAAGAGCTCGTTGTCATCGATGTTGAATTTGGCGTCGATCGCCTTGACCTCACCGGCGGGTGTGGTGATCAGCGGATTGATCTCGGCGAGGGATGCGCCGCTCGAAATGAAAGCGGAGTAGAGCTGCTGGAGTATTTTCGCGCATTGCCGCTGCTGCTGGATCCCGTCGTAGAGCGATGCGGCGAGCCAGTATGCCTGGTATGGGAGCAACCCGTAGCGCGGATCGACGGCCAATTTGCGAATTGCCTCCGGCGACCGCGCCGCCACCTCCTCGATGTCGACACCGCCTTCGCGGCTCACCATGAAAACCGGCCGCTTGGACGCCCGGTCGACAACGATCCCGGCGTAGCACTCACTCGCGATATCTTCTGCGGGTGCGACGAGGACCTTGTTGACGCGGAGCCCCTTGATCTCCATTCCCAGGATCCGCTCGGCCACCTGCCTTGCCTCGGCCGGATCCTTCGCCAGCTTCACGCCGCCGGCCTTCCCTCGCCCACCTGCGTGCACCTGCGCCTTGACGACGACGGTGCCGCCGAACTTCCGCGCGGCGGCCTCTGCGTCGGCCGCCGTTTCGACGACTTCGCCAGGCGGTACCGGGATGCCGTGCGCCTGCAGGATCTCCCTGGCCTGGTACTCGTGAATGTTCATATCGCCATCTCGATCGTAGTGCCCGCCCGCCGCGTCACGGCTTCGAGCCCCTGGTCCAGTCGCGCGATGTGCGCCCGGCGGCCGCCGGACCGGATGAAGTCGACCGCCGCCTCCACTTTCGGCTGCATGCTTCCGCCGCCCAGCTCGCCCGAGCCGATCAATTCCTCAGCCTCGGCGAGGGTCAGCCGTTCGATCAGCCGCTGATTCGGCGTACCGTACTCACGATAGACGCCGTCAACATTCGTCAGTATTAGCAACAGCTCCGCGCCGATGGCGCGGCCCAGAACGGCGGCGGCGCGGTCCTTGTCGATCACAGCGTCTTCAGGCTCCAGCGTGCCGTGTGCACCTTCCCGCACCGGCGTGCCACCGCCGCCCGCCGCGATCACGATCACACCCGCATCGACGAGGGTCCGAACCGCCTCCGCCTCGACGATCGCGACCGGACGTGGCGACAGGACCCTCCTGCGCCATCCACCGTCCACCGGCGCGACGTTCCATCCAAACCGCTGCGCGAGGCGCCGGGCAGTGGCCTCGTCCATGACCCTGCCCACCGGCTTCTCGGGGTGCGCGTCCTCGTCCGGACGCACGACCGCCTGCGTCACGACCGTCACGACCTCGCGGTCGATCCCCGCCAGCCTCAGCGCGTTCCGCAGCGTCTGCTGAATCATGAACCCGATCCAGCCGGCGGTGCTCGCCACCAGCACGCCCAGCGGCAATGGCGGGATGTCCACCGCCGCGCGTTCGTTGCGCAGCAGCTCATCCCCGATCTGCGGGCCGTTGCCATGCACGATCGCGATCCGCCAGCCGGAGGCGGCGAGCGCGACGATGGGCGCCAGACTCTCGCGCATGTGCGCGAACTGCTCCTGGATCTCGCCCCGTTCGCCGGGCGGCTGGAGCGCGTTCCCGCCGAGCGCGATCACGACGCGGTGCTCCGTCGGATGCGATCCCGACGAGCGCGCAATCATAGGGCGCAGCGACCGGCGTGGCAACCCGAAGGCGGCAGGATCGGCATGGTCGCGAGCGCCCTATGGAATGTCCTGGTTGAGTCGCAGGAGCAGATCACGCAACTGGCTCCAGCTCGCGCCGAATCCAGCCCAGTCGCCGTTCCGCAGGCGGACCTCCGCTTCTTCCAGGAGCTGCATGGCCCGCCGCGGCCACTCGTCGACCGTCGGCGCGGGGATATTCGGCTCGCCGTCAACGAGGATCGCGCGGTCGTCCACAGCATCGCCTTCGGCCGCGCGCAGCGCCGCCACCGATCCCGCGAGCGACGCGGGCGTGTGGGTCATCCGCACGCGGTTCCCGTCGCTGACGACGACTCCGACGAGATCCGGCACAGGCCGCGCCTGCGATAGCATGAAGATCGGGCGCACGTACAGGAATCCGCTGTCGAGCGGCACGATCCTGAGTCGCCCGCGTTGTACGTCGCTCGTCTGCCGCCAGAGGCCGAACTGCTGCGCAATGACGGGGTCCTGTTCGATGAGCGCGTCGACCTGGCTCGGCCCCGGAATCTGCTGGTCCCGGGGCAGCTCGAGAAGCACGAGCTCGCCCCGGTGCGGCTCGTCGTTCCGTGCGGCCAGGAACGCGGTCATGTTGTGCCGTTCCCTTGCCGTGAAGGGCAGCGTCAGAAGGAATTCCGGATGCCCCTCACCCGGGAGAGTGAGGACCGCAAAATCAGGCCGGAACGACACCACCGCGCCCGCCGTTGACGCCGGGTCCTGCGGGACCTGCCAGTAGTCCTCGCCCGCGTAGAACGCTGCCGGACGGTCGAGATAGTACTCCTTGAGAAGCTCCGCCTGGATCGAGAGGTACTGCGGCGGATAGCGGAGATGAGCCCGGAGCCCGACCGGCATTGAGTCGATCGGCTGAAACACCTCGGGAAAGATCTCCCGGTACGTCGCCACAATGGGATCGTCCGGACGGTCGACATACAGCGTGATCCGACCGGAAACGGCATCCACCACCGCCTTCACGCTGTTCCTCAGGTACCGCACCGAGCCCAGCGCTCCGAGCTGCACCGACCTGGAGAGCGGGAAATTCGACGTGGCGCTGAAACCTTCCAGAATCCAGACGATCCGCCCCTCGAATATCACGGGGTACGGCGACGTGAGGTCCCACATCAGATAGGGAGCCACCGTCTTCACGCGTTCGACGACCGACCGGCGGAAGACGAGCCGACTGTCCCGCGTGATGTCGCCTGAGAAGAGGAGGTTCACATCCGCGAATCTCGACGCGAACGCAATCAGTCTGACGAAGGAGCTGAGCTCGATCCCGGTAGGTGAATCACGGCCGGGCTCCGCCGCGAACGCGGTATCGCGCTGCGGGACGAGGACGACGTAACTGGTCATGCTCTGCCCGAAATACACGGCGGGCTGCGTCAGACTCAGCTCCGGCCGAGCGGCAGGGTGAAGCTCCACGGGCATGTTCGCCACCCACATCACCGGCTCGCGGAACGTATGCTCCGCCACCGGCGTAACGACCGCTCCCTGGCCGCGGATGTACAGGGGGTTGAGGCGCCGTGTGAGCCAGGTGTCGGATTCGACTGCGATACCGTCCTCGTTGACCTCGCGAACGGCAATGGCGACCTGCCACAACGAGTCCGGCGGGCCGTAGCGATCGAATTCGACAGATTGGAAATGGTAATACGCGGCGCGCGACTCACGCTGCTGGAATACCTTTTCGAGTGGATCGGTGTCCCAGAGCGGCAATCGGGAGAGCGCGGGCGCCAGCTCGTTCCAGTCCGGAATGCTTCCACGCCGATAGGGTAGCGGCCGGCGCTCGATTGAATCGATGCCGTACGCCATCCGGGTGAAGTCGATGTTCCACCGAATGAACGGCTCCTCTCTGGCCAGCTCGTTCGGCTCGACCCGAAACCGTTGCACGAGCGATGGATAGATGCGACCGACGCCTATGGAGGCGACGATCAGCGCGCCAATCGCGAGCACCGGCGGCAGCCAGCTCCGCCGCCATGCGCCGTACAGCAGGGCGATCGCGGCGAGAACGGAGAGCGTCGTCATCGCCCGGTGGGCGGGTAGACGGGCGTGAACGTCAGTATAGCCCAGCGCGCCCCGGAAACCGTTTCCCTCGAGGAGCAGTCCGTAACGTCCCAGCCAGTACCTCACGGCGAGGAGCAGTACGGCGACGGCGAGGAGCACGACGAAGTGGAGCCGCGCGCTCTCGTCGGCCTCCAGCCGGTTGTCCCGCCAGCGTACGCCACCAACTACCACGTACGCCACGAGCACCAGCGCGGCGCTCCAGACCACGACGAGGATGAGGAAGTCGACGATGCGGAAGTAGACGGGAAGTGAGAAGACGTAGAAGCCGAGGTCGCGGCCGAACTGGGGATCCACGCTCCCCCACGGCGTGTGGCGCAGCCAGGCGACGACGTTCATTGCGCCCTCACCGCCGAAGCTGAGCGCCGACAGCCACCACCCGGTGAGCGCGGCCACCAGGACCGCGCCACCCGTGATGACCCGCCGCGGGATCTGCTCCGCGATCTCGATGTTCCCGTACCGGCGGCGGACGTGGATTGGTCCGATCTGCCGCACGCCGAGCCAGAGATTCGCCAGGACGACGCCCGCGGCGAGCAGGCTAGTCGCCGACCGGATCCCGAGCCACGCCTGGAACCGCGTCCAGAAGACCGGGGCGAAACCCTCGCTCGCGAACCAGAGGTAGTCCGTGTAGAAGGCGGCCGCGCCGCGGGCGACGATGAGCACGATGACGACTATCGCCGCCAGTGCGAGCAGGATGCGGCCCGACCGCTTCAACATCTCAGGTCGATACCCCGTTCTTCGCGAGCCAGTCCTCGAATTCGCGCCTTATCTCCGCCAGCCTCTCTTCCGACGTCGCTTCGTAGCGAAGCACAAGCACCGGTTGCGTGTTAGAGGCGCGGAGGAGGCCCCAACCGCCGTCGAAAACCACCCGGGCGCCGTCGACGTCGATGACCTCGTGGTCCCGGCCAAACTCCTCCACCGCGCGGCGCACGATCCCGAACTTCTCGGACTCCGGCACGTCCACGCGGATCTCGGGCGTCGACACGTACTTCGGGAACGCGTTGATCAGACTCGACAGCGGCTGCTCTCGCCGGCTCAGCAGGTCGACGAGCCGGCAGGCGGCGTAGAGAGCGTCGTCGAATCCATAGTAGTCGTCTGCGAAGCAGATGTGCCCCGACAGCTCACCGGCCACGGGCGCGCCGGTCTCACGCATCTTCTCCTTGATGAGCGAGTGGCCGGTCTTCCACATGATCGGCTCGCCGCCCGCCGCGCGGTAGACTTCCGCAACCGCCTGCGAGCACTTGACATCGAAGATCAGCGGCTGCCCCGGTCCCCGGCGCTCGAGCACGTCCAGGGCGTAGAGGAGGAGGAGCAGGTCGCCGCGGACGATCTCGCCGCGCTCGTCGACGACGCCGATCCGGTCCGCGTCTCCGTCGAAGGCGATCCCCAGCTCAGCTCCTTCCGCCCGCACCAGCGCGATCAGGTCCTCCAGGTTCTCGTCGACCACCGGGTCCGGGTGGTGATTCGGGAACGTACCGTCCGATTCACAGTAGAGCGGCACGACGTCGGCGCCGATCCGCTCCAGCAGCCGGACCGCCACCAGACTGCCAGTTCCGTTCCCGCAATCGACCACAACCCTGATCCGGCGGGCCGGCGAAAACCGGCCGCTCACGTCGTCGACGTACGCGGCCAGCACGTCCTGCTCCTCGCCCCGCCCCTCGCCGGCCGTGAAATCGCCCGTCTCAATCCGTGCCCGCAAGCGCTGGATCGCCGGGCCATACAGCGCCCGGCCGCCGATGAGCATCTTGAATCCGTTGTACTCGGGGGGATTGTGGGATCCGGTGACCTGCAGCCCGGCGTCGGCGCGGAAATGCTCTGCCGCGTAGTACAGTACGGGAGTCGGTACCGTTCCGACGTCGATCACGTCGACGCCGGCAGCCAGCGCTCCCCGAATGACGGCTGCGGCCAGCATCGGCGAGCTCGGCCGGTTGTCCCGCCCCACCACGATCCGCGGGCGGTCCGCCCCGGTGCTCGCCCGGACTTCACTGGCGAATGCGCGACCGATCAGCTCCGGTGTGTCCCCGGTGAAATCGCGATCCACGATCCCCCGAATGTCGTATTCGCGAAAGATGTCGGCATTGATGGACATGATCCTCCCGCTCCCTGTCACGATTGCCACGACCGGCCTCGACAACGTCGCTTCGCGCGGCTTCGGCGCCCCGGCCAAAGTACCGC
>DATMSC010000366.1:0-3333 GCA_035565595.1 Longimicrobiales bacterium
CTCCGTTCACGAGACGGTCCGCACCACGCCCGCCCACGCCCCGCACCAGCTCGACCGACTGCGAGACAGCGGCGTACGCCGGGACGCTCCCCATTTCCAGGAGCTGGTACGCACCCAGCCGAAGGACATCCAGCACGTCCGGCTCGAGGCGGGCGATCCCGCGGCGGACATGTCCCTCGAGGATGTAGTCGATCCGGCCTCGCAACCGGAACGTCCCGTAGACCAGCTCCTGGACCCAGGCGGCGTCACGCGCATCCATCCCTGCGACCGCCCGGGCGAGGGCGAGATCCGCCAGGGCACCGCGCCGCACCGATCGGAGAACTTCGAGCGCCGCCCGGCGGGTCGGAGTGACCGTCAATCCAGCATGCCCGCGGTCGGCGACGAGGGAACGGCGACCTCCCGCCGCGGCATCCGTCCGGCGAGATACGCCTGCCGCCCGGCTTCCACCGCGTGTCGCATCGCGACGGCCATGCGTACCGGATCCTGCGCCTCGGCGACGGCGGTGTTCATGAGGATCCCGTCGACGCCCTGTTCCATCGTTAGACACGCATCCGAAGCAGTGCCGACGCCCGCATCCACGATCACGGGAACCGACAGACGCCGCTTGATCTCGCGGATGTAGTACGGATTGACGAGCCCGAGCCCGCTGCCGATCGGACTGGCGAGCGGCATGACCGCCGCACAGCCCGCGTCCTCCAGGCGGAGCGCGGTGATGAGGTCGTCGTTCGTGTAGGCGAGCACGACGAAACCGTCAGCCACCAGCTCCCGCGCGGCTTCGAGCGTCGCAGCGACGTCGGGGAGCAGCGTGCGCTCGTCGCCGATCACCTCGAGCTTGACCCAGTTGTTCAGTCCGGCGGCGCGTGCGAGACGCGCGTACCGGATCGCGTCCGCAGCGGTGTAGCACCCGGCCGTGTTCGGCAGGAGGAAGACCTTCGCCGGATCCAGATGGTAGAGGATCCCCTCCTCCCGCGTCCGGTCCAGATCCACCCGCCTGACTGCAACAGTCACCATTTCCACGTCCGCGGCGTCGAACGCCCGGACCATGACGTCGTTCGACCGGTATTTCCCGGTCCCCAGTATCAGTCGCGACCGGAAAGCGCGGCCGGCTATCGTCAGCGGCTCGTCGCTCAGGGTCGGCAGTGTAGTAGTCGTCGTCATTTCTTTGCTCCCGTGGTGGGCACTCTCATCAACCGCCTCCCACGAAGTGCACGAGTTCTATTACGTCCCCGTCGCGGACGACGATCTCGGAATAGTGTTCGTGCCGGATGATCTCCCGGTTCCATTCCACGACGACCATGCGCGGATGGATGTCGATGTGCTCGAGCAATCCGGTCAGCGTCAGCCCTTCCGGCACCGACCGCTGTCGGCCATTCAGCGTGATCTCTATGCTGGACGTCGTTGTCGACATGCTCGGCTCCTCCTCTCATCCGGGCGTGATCCCGTTGACGGTCGCGCGTGCGTCAGCGCCCGCCGACGTCGGCCGTCGCGGAAATCAGCGCCTCGACGTACTGCGACGCCGCGTACGCGACGTCAGGCGCGTGCCACACGCCGCTCAGGACGGCGACGCCGTGGGCGCCCGCAGCGAGCAGCGCAGGGACGCGCTCCGGGGCCACGCCACCGATCGCGATCACCGGAACGGGTGACACGCGGGCCGCACCGGCGAGCGCATCGACCCCGGCCGGTTCCGCGCCCGGGTGCGACGGCGTCGAAAAGACCGACCCGAAGAGATTGAAGGTGGCGCCGACCTCGCCGGCGTCCACGGCTTCCGTAACGGCGTGCGCCGAGTAGCCGATCGGCGCTTCCCGCCCGAGCAGCCGGCGCGCCTCGCCCACCGGGATCGAACGCACGCCGATCTGTGCTCCAACGGGCATCCCCGGCCAGTGTGCCGCGATGATCATGGCCAGGTCGATCCGGTCGTTGACCAGGAGCCAGGCGCCCGCATCCAGGATCGCCGGTACCAGGTCGGTTGCCAACCGGTACATGTCGCCAGCGGCGATTCCGTGACCCCGCAGGTGGACCGCGACGTCCGGGCCACCCGCGGCCACCGCTTCCTTTACCCGGGCAGGAAAACCCGGATCGCGGATCGTCGCGGCGTCAGTGACCAGGTGCAGGCGAGGTACAATCATTCGAAGCGGTCGCCGGGAGCGGGACCCCTGCCGCGCACCCACTCCGCCGCCGTCATCCGCCGTTTCCCCGGTGGATTGACCTCGCGCACCCAGATGGCTCCGCTCCCGCACGCCACGAGAATGCCGGAGGTCGGGTCGCTCGGCGTGACGGCGAGCACGGTCCCCGGTGCCGCGTCGTGTTCGTGGTCCGGCACGGGTCGGGGCCTGAAGAGCTTCACCGGCTCGCCGCGGAACAGCGTCCACGCGCCCGGCACATCGTCCAGGCCGCGGATCCAGCGGCTCACCTCGTCGGCAGGCAGGCTCAGATCCAGATGCGCGATCTCGCGCGTGATCCGTGGCGCGTACGTCGCCGCGGCGTGGTCCTGCTCGATCTCGGCCAGCTCACCCAGCTCCAGCAGCGCCAGCGCCTCGATCAGTGCCTGCGCGCCGATCTCGCTGAGCCGCACCCGCAGGTCGGCCGCGGTCTCCTCCTCGCCGATCGGTTCCGCAACCTGGAGCAGGATCGGGCCGGCGTCCATCTCGGGCGCCATCCGCATCACGGTGGTGCCCGTCTGCGTGTGGCCCTGAATGATCGCCCAGTTGATCGGCGCGGCGCCCCGCAGCAGCGGGAGGAGTGACGCGTGCACGTTGATCGACCCGTAGGCCGGGAGGTCCAGCACCTCCGGCCGCAGGATCTGTCCGTATGCGACGACGACGGACAGCTCCGGCGCCAGCTCGGCCATCCGCTCCAGGAACTCGTCGCCCCGGGGCCGCTCCGGCTGGAGCACCGGTATGCCTTCGGCGAGGGCTATGGCCTTGACGGGCGGCGGCTGGACCGACCTCCCCCGCCCCGCCGGCCGGTCCGGCTGCGTCACCACGCCCACCACCTCGTGTCCCTCGCCGAGAAGGGCGAGCAGCGATGGCACCGCGAAATCCGGCGTGCCCCAGAACAGGATACGCACGTGTCAGTGCGGAGGATGGCGCACGACCGCCGCTCCCGCCGGCTGCGCCGAGGCTCTGATATTCGGGGTCGGGCTCACGCCCGTTCCCGCTGACGTTCCCATTTCGACAGCAGCATCTTCCGCTTCAACGGACTCAATCGGTCGATGAACAGGATGCCGTCGAGGTGATCCACCTCGTGCTGGAGCGCGCGGGCCAGGAGCTCGCCGGCTTCGATCCGCCGCGGCTCTCCCGAGGGATCCATACCCTCGACAACGACGCGGGCCGG
>DATMSC010000367.1:0-2397 GCA_035565595.1 Longimicrobiales bacterium
TACCCCAACGGCGGTTCCCCGTCAGCCACAGCACCGGCGCCAGCATGACGACGCCGCGGACGTTGTACCCTAACGGCGATCCCCCGTCAGCTTCAGCCTGTTCAACCTGGCCGTCGCACGTGGAGGTGTGGTGTCCCCACTGCACAACCTCTCGTCGCGCATGATGAGCGCCAGCGCGCGATCGCTTGGATCCGGGACTGGTGGAGCAACCAACATGGTCTGCGAATCTCACCATCAGGGCAGTTACTCTGACGTGGGTACTTGTACGATGCTAAAGTCTTCTGCCGAATTCAGACCACGTGGTCAACCGGGGAAGCAACGCCTCGGGCGACATCTCTCCCCGCTCGCGTCGTGGATTGCCATTGCGTACTATTATTGGTTTGAAGTGTGCGGAATCCAGAGAAAGACGAATGGCAAGCGCGATCGATCAAATGACGCGTCACGTCTCGATCTACCTCCGCGCTACGCACCGCCAAAAGGCGTTGGTGGATCAGGCAGCGGAAGCGCTCGGCATGAGCCGATCGGAATTTATACTCGACGCCACCTGCCACCAGGCGAAGGCCGTCCTGCCGGATCGTCGAGTTTTCCGGTTCGACAAGGAAACGTTTCGAGCGTTCATGGAGAGGTTGCACGCGGCGCCGTCCGCCGATCCGAACCTGTTTCGCCTCCTGTCGACGCCAGCGCCCTGGGATCGGTAATCGACAAAATCAGAGCACCAGAAACGTCGGGACCGCATCACGACCTCGTCGCCGTGGGGCGTGCCCGCATGGGCGGACTGCTGGCGCCGCCGGGAAGCCACCGTACAGGACAAAAAAGGCGCGGCGACATAACCTCGCCGCGCCTCTCTTGCTCACGGAGGGCCAGGGACTCGAACCCTGAAGGGCTTGCGCCCGGCGGTTTTCAAGACCGCTGCCTTACCAATTAGGTCTAGCCCTCCCGCGTCGGCGCTCAGCGCCGACATCGCCGTAATTATTACCCCGGAAGCGGTGGAAATGGAAGCGCCCCGGGCGTCCTCCACGTCGCCACCGCGTTCGCGACTGCGTACCTTCGGCGCAAGCGGTGCCGGCCCCGGTACACCCCGTCCCGGTCAACGGCCGCAATTCCCGGTTCCCGCAAGTGACGCCCCCACCCGCGCAGGACCTCCGCCCGACGTCCAGCGGTCCGGCGCCGCGTCCGGCAACACCTCCCCACCCCGCGTCACTCCATCCTCGCGCGCCTGATGCTCCCGAACACCGCGAATCCCCACGCCGTGCTCCCGTCGTAGAACGACGCGAGGTCGTCGCCCGGGATACTGAACGAGACGACCGCGCCGAGCCCGGGGAGGAATCCGCCGAACGGCCCGAACTGGCGCGCGTACCCCGCCTGGAGCTTGCCGACGGTGAACACCTCATCCGCCAGCGCGGGTTCGCGGAGCACGAGGTCCTCCCCGCTCTTCCCCACGACCTCACCTCGCCCGAAGAACGCGTTCCGCTCGTCCAGGTTCAGCGTGCTCTCGAGGAGGAATGCGCTGGTTGCGGGTGACGCGCCCTCCTCGTCGTTCCACCCCCAGGCGATTGTGGTCGCCCAGTAGCCCCTGGCGCCCACGGGCGCGTGGTACGTCGCGGACGCGGTGGCGCGGCCGACGTCCGTCCGCCTCGCGTCCAGGTGCCGCGCCGCGTCGTTCAGGTGCGCGGCGGAGAGTTGCAGCGCCCAGCGCTCCGTGGGGAGGAACCAGATCCGTCCGGCGTACGAGTCCGGGCGCGCGAGGTCCAGCCCGAAACGCTCCTCGTCCGGCTCGCGGCCATTGAAGAGCGAGCCCTCGAGCTTCCACTGCCGGCCGAACACGCCGGCGGTCAGCACGCCGAAGCTGATGTGCGTGGCGTCCTGCCAGTGGTGAGCGATGGGGGCGAACGGGTTCCACAACGCGGAGAGCCGGTGCGGGTACGACACGGGGCCGAGCGCCGGTTCGCCCGCCAGCGCCACGTAGAGCTGGATCGCGAGATCCGCCGTAAGCGCCCGTTCGTACATGGCAGCGAGTTCCATGAACAGGTCGTGCGGGTGCTGGCGGTCGTGGAGGAAGCCGCGATCGTCGCACGACTCGCCCGTCGCGAGGAGATCGGGGTACCCGCACTCCCCCACCGTGAGCGGCTCCGCGCTCAGCATGGCGCGCAGCGTGACGTCTCCGCCGCCCAATGCCCGTCGCGCCATCCCCATCAACCAGTTGACGCTCCCGAGTTGCGTGCTCCCTCGCCGGCTCCCCTCGTCGATGTACTGGAGAAATCCGTTGCCGTGGAGCATGAGATCCCAGCCGCCGCGCATGGTGTGAAGCGCGTACATGGGCGAAAGGTCGGGAAGCCAGGCCGTACCGGACGCCTCCCGCGCCCGCGGGATCCCGAGCGGCGCCGGGACCATCGCCTC
>DATMSC010000368.1:0-5334 GCA_035565595.1 Longimicrobiales bacterium
CTCCCTCTCCCAGTGGAGGAGCTCGACGATCCTCCCGGCGTACTGCTCAGCGATCCTCTCGGGTTCGTTGCCCAATGTGTCAGCCGACGGAGCGCCCAGCGACGCCATCTGACGATCCCACCGCCGGCGGAGGGCGGCGCGATCGCGCTGGAGGAGCGCCAAACCGAGGAGTGCGTCGATGTGCTCCTTCGTCCGCGGCTCGCGATCATCGACACGGCACTCCTGCAGGAGCCTCTTCCAACGAGGACGCGTAAGGAGGGTGAGTTTGCTAAGCTTGCCCTTGTCTTCCAGGTAGCTGGAGATCTCGCCAAGGGTGTCGACCTGTTCCTCGATGGCGATCTCATCAGAGAGTTCGGGGCCGTACTCGAAGAGCTTTGGCTGGACCGAGCGTGCCCTGCGAAGGACCGCGTCGATGGCGTCGCGTAGATCCTCCCAAGGTTTTGTCTCCGCCTGACCACGCATCCCGGCCGCGACGACGGCCAATGTCCATTCGACGTCATCGGTGAGCTTCCCGATGACCTTCTCGATGGATTCGGCGAGCGCCGTCAGGCGGTCTGCGTTCCCGGCACTCGGCGGTCCTTGCCACAGCTCGGCGCGATCGTGCGCTGCCGACTTCGATGAATCCTCGAGTGTGTCGAGGAGCCGACCGAAATCCGCGGGTGTCGGGAGAGCGTCGAGTTCCGGGAGATCATCGCGAAGTTCGGGCTCGTACTCCGACGGGATCTCGACGTTCGTCTCGTAGAGCTCACCGATCTCGTCCACAGAGAGGGGAAGAGGCTGGAACTCAGCCACCGGAGACGGTATCCAATCCAGTGTCCCCACACCCGTCGCGACCTCACGGGCCGCATCCGCCGGCGAGGTCCGTTGGCCGTCGAGTACAAGATCATCGTATTCCGTTCCACGGGCGCGGATCAGATCCTTCCGGCCCTTTCGGATCCGGTCCAGGAGTTTGGCCCTCTCCTTCGCGTACTCTCCCGCCTCCGTCTCGAGTCGGTGCTTGTCCGTCGTGCCCAACCGGTTGACAATGGTCTGGACCGCCTCCTCGAGTTCGCGCTGGCTACGCGTGTGGCTGTCCAATACGCTGACACAGAGGGGGCGGAGCGGTTCTACGACGTGGTCCCGCAAGACCCTGAGCGCCTTGGATGTATGGCTCGTCACGAGGACGCTCTTCCCCTGGGCAAGGAGATGACCGAGGAGATTGGCGATCGTGTGGGTCTTACCGGTCCCCGGCGGCCCCTGGACGAGCACACCCCGAGAGTATTCCAGGTACTCCGCGATCCGCACCTGCTCGGGGTTGGCGTGCTTGCTGAAGAGGATCTGCTCCGGCTCCTCCCCCCGAGGGGTGTGCTCGAAATCGTCCGGCTCGACCTCTTCTTCAACGGGGATCCCCACGATGTTGCCGAAAAGGGGCGGGACGCCCCCTCCCTCGCGGAGTTGCTCGAGGGCACGTTCGATGAAGGCGGAAAATCCTTCGGAACGGGGCCGCGCGAACAAGACGGGCGCACGGATGATGACGGGATCGTCCCCGGGGCGCACCGCTGTACTCTCAGGGTCGAATCGGCCCTGAGCCGACAGCCCGCCAGCGACTCGCCTCAGGAACCCGGACGTCGTTGGGCCGTCCAGTGGGTGGTACCCCTGAGATTCGATCTCTTTGTTCAGGTCATTGAGCCATTTCGGGGAGATGGTGTCGACTGAACGGAAGAGCGTAGCGTAGAACTCCGTCGGTTTCTCCGTCTCTACGAGGGTGAACCCCGGAACGCTCGGGTCGTATTCCAGCTGGAGCCGTAGCAGCAGGAGCGGGTGATGGATCGGGGCAGGATCGAGATGCCACCCGAGGATGCCATCGCCGAGAACGAGTTCGAGCTGTTCACCCTCACGTTGGAGGGTGGAATGGAGCCGGAAGAACCACTCGAAGACTCGATTGGCTCGACGCGCGGGGCGTTCCCGTACCGCCCAGAGGTACCATTGGCCGCGGTACTCTTCCCAGAGCTGAGCACGGAGGTCGTCCTCTTCGAATCCGATGCGCTGGAGCTCGCCCGTAGACGCCGTCGTCTCGAGCACGGCCTTCACACCAGGCTCTCGCTCAGGATCGTCCCAACGCGTGATCCAGTCCCGGAGCGGTTCGGGGGGAGCCGGCGCGGGCGTGAGATCAGGGCGGCGTACCTTCAGGACAAACCCGGCATCGACAGGCTCGCTCTCACCGGGGGCAGAGTCGCCCTGGATACCGGCGAACTCGACCGTCTCGTGCTGCGGCAGATCGTTGAGCTGCAATACGAACGGATACTGGTCGATCTGCCGCGGAGCAGGGCTCCGGTGCTCGTGGAGTTCCTTGAGATACCGGAAGATCTGCTGGACCCGGTTACGGGCAGCGTCTCTATTCACCTCGCCGATGCTCGATCCAGCGCTCATGGCCACAGCACCATTTCGGGTTCGTCAAAACAACGCGGTCTGTTCAGTCGCGCCGCGACTCTGCGCCCCCACCTCCCCCGCCAACCGCACAACCTCCGGCCAGCTCTGCACGAGCCCATTGTACGCCAGCGCCTCCTGCGCCCACCGCTTCCGCTCACAGACCGTGTAGAGCCGGTACGCCAACTCCCGTGCAATCTCCGCCCGCGCCCCGAGCCCAGCCGCGAGTTCCGCCGCACCCGCCTCGCCCGAGGCCTCGAGCGCACGCACGAGTTGGTGCGTCGTCTCCCAGACGGTGAGGCGCGAGTCCGTCGACGGGTCCCAATCCGCCTCCAGCTCCGTGGGCTCGAGGAGCCGGACCTTCCCCGCCCGCGAGTCGACGATCCCCGCCTCGACCATCCCCGAGACGCTCGTGTTCTTCGCCCGGGCGAGGACGTCCGCCTGGCCGAACTCCCCCTCCTCGAAGCCGTACTGCTCGAACCAGGCGAGGGCCCACCGCGTGTCCGCGTCGAAGTCCCCCTCCTGTTCGGCCAGGACCTCGTCGAGCGTCTGGTTGATCAGCGCCAGCGCCTCGCGGACCGTGAGCGGCTCACCCGCCGCGTCGATCACCTTCGAGTACCGGGTGTAGACCGCCATCCCCGGCCCGATCGCGGCCTGCGCCAGGTCGACCGGCGCGATGTTCCCGCGCTGGAGGTGACGGAGCGCCACCGGGAGTTCGGCCTTGAGTTGCCGCAGGAACTCCTGTCGGGTCGCGATCGGAGCATCCTTGGGCCGGGGCCGGCAGACGAGGACGATGCTGGAGGCGAGGGCACTCACGTTTTTTTTCAAGTTGCCGGTATACTCTGTTCGTATAGGCCACGTCCCTGAAATAGCGAGGTCAGACTTGATCACTGCGTCAAGAAAAGTTTCCCAGCCTGTACTGGACCTATCACCGTTACTTGTAGTTTCTGATTGCTTAAAAGCGTAATATATAGTAACCGGAGTCGCGGCTTGCGCCTGATTGGACAGCCGCTTCATAGCGTTGGACATCCCCTCCAGAAAGAACTCCTCGGCCTCTTTCTGTCCGCCGTGTCGGTAGGGTGTTGCTACCAGTTCTTCAGCCTTCGGAACTGCTACAGTAGCAAAAAGATCTGGGAAAACTTGCCGCATTGAATGGCGGATCCACACATAGAAAAAATCCGAAAGGTCTGCGTATCCAATATTGTCGTAGTACGGTGGGTCTGTTGATACGGTTTTACTAGTACTTATTGTTTGCACCATGGCATCGGCCTGTCGAACGTGGCCGGCAGGTGATGCCGGTGCCGTTTCGATAAACTTGGCTGATTGATTGATCCCAGCCAAGAAGTTTCCCGATGAGTCGCTAAGTGGATTTGCGTCAGCGAAATCCCAGACCATCGGGATGGCTTGTCGGCCAAAGGTACTGGTAACAGTGTCACGCCCTGAGTGCCACGAACATAACGACGACCAGTAATTCGCACCTTTGTCGACCGCAAACCCCAAATACACCCCCACCCCCTCCGCATACCCCTCCGCCCCCGTGCCCCCAGCCTCCAGCCCCCGCCCGTCGTCGGCCAGCCCCGCGGCGATCGCATCCCGCTTCACCCGCTCCCGCGCCTCCTGCACCAGCTCCGAGAAGGTCGTCAGCGCAACGAGCTGGCGGTCGGTGAAGTAATCTCCGAAAGTCCAGAATCCATAGCGTCTGCCTTGGGCATTACTCGCCCAAGTGCCACGGCTCGGGAGATCGGGCTTCCACGTTGGCTTCGCGCTTCGAGCGACGGCCTCAGCTTCAGCTGATGGCGGAAGGTAGATACGTTCTCGATCTCCCTCCGCTACTATTGCCATCAAACGCGCACCCATTCGCCCGGCATTTGCTTCGCTATCGATGTATTCGTATGGAATGGGCACGTCGGAAAACAGGCAGCGAAAGCTTCCGCGCGACAGCTTTGTCCCGGTCTTCGCCCTCTCCGGATCCTCCGGCTTCCCGACCTTCACGGTGAACCGGTAGCTGTCCCCCTCGACGATCGGCTCGACGTACGCCTCCTTCCCCTTCTTGGTGGAGAGCATGAAGGTCGAGGCGAGGGGGACGTCGAGGTGGGCGAAGGCGGGGTTCGGGCTCTTGATCGTCCGGGCCCAGAGCCAGGCGATGACGGTGAGCTCCCGCCCCTCGTACTTCTCCAGGTCCGGCCGCTCGCGGACGAGTTCGGGGGTGATCTTGACCTTCGGGTAGAGGTGGCCGATCCGCTTCTCGGCCTCGTCCCTCATCCACCTCCCGTAGTAGCGCACATCCTCGGCGAGCCCCTGGGCGCCCTTCCACTCCCTCTCGAAGAGCGCCCGGTCTCCCCTCGCCTCGGGGTTGACCGGGGGCATCCCCGCGAACTTCGGCGGGATCTCGATCATCGCCTTGTTGATGAGGACGGCGACGGGGTTGAGGTCGCTCGCGTACGCCTCGAGCCCGAGCCGCTGCGCCTCGAGGGGGAGGGCCCCTCCGCCAGCGAAGGGGTCGTGGAAGGCCGGGAGCTTCTCGGGGTCGAAGAGCTCGGCGGCGCGGGGGTGGTCCTTGTTGGCTTCACAGGTCCGCCGCCAGCTCTTCCGGATCTCCTCCCGGGCCCGCTCCAGGACCTCCTCGTTCGTCGTGTTCTCCCACTTGACGAGCTCTTCGATCAGCCGGAAGAGCCGCTCGCGCTCGATCTCGGCGGCGCACTCCTCGAGGGTCGGCTCCGGACCGGGCTCCGGGACGGAGCTGTCCCCGAGCCTCTCGGCGTCGTCGTAAGCCGCGACCTGCTTCCTCCAGATTTCCAGCCGCCGCTCGAGCTCCGCCTCCGCTTTCTTCCCGATCTCCGGATCGGCAAGGAGTTCGTCGACGTAGGTCGAGGGGTCGTCGACCATTTGGGCGAAGATGACCGCGCGCGCGGCGGCGAGGGGGCGCCG
>DATMSC010000369.1:0-2393 GCA_035565595.1 Longimicrobiales bacterium
GGCGGAGAAGAGGAGGATCAGGCCGATCAGCACGTTGAATGCCCTCGCCGGCAGCGTGATGTAACCCCCGAGGAACGCGCACGGCGTGGCGAGCAGCGCAAAGGGCCAGAAGAGCCGCCACGAGAAATGGCCGGCGCGCCAGAACTGGAACGCGGCAAGACTCGCGACGAGGATGTTGAGCGAGAGCGCCGTCGGTCTGATCACTTCGGGCGCGAGACCGAAAAGCGACATGACCGCGATGTACGCGGTTCCCCCCGCCTGACCGGCAGACGAGTACAGAAACGCGATTGCGAAGATGCCGAGGGCGAGCAACGTTAGCGTGATGGGCGACATCGCGCGCGTTCTGCCAGGGTGATCAGAGCGCCGGCCGCGACACCGGCGGCACGGCCAGGCGTGCCGCGACGATCACCGCGGACCGCTTGCGCATCGCAGGGCATCTGTCCCCCGCCAGGTGCGCTTTCGCTTCGCCAGCGCCCCCGGGCGAAGAGGCCAACGGATGCAGGTGCGCCGACGAGTTCACCGGGCTCCCGCCGACGGCGGCGTCACCCCAGCCGTTCCTGCACCACCCGCTTGACCAGCGCGGGGTCGGCCTTCCCGCCCGCCCGCCGGATGACCTGACCGACGAAGAAGTCGGCGAGACCCGTGCGACCGGCGCGATAGGCCGCCACGCGGTCCGGAAACTCTGCCAGCACCTCATCGACGAGCGGGGCTACATCGCCGGCGGCACCCTGCACGTCGCCGGTCGCCGGCGGTGTGGCTGCCGCGGACTTCCGCCGCTCCGCCGCCGCGCGCGCGTCGGCAGCCGCGTCGATGGCCACCTCCACGGCGATCTCGGCTGCGACGATCTCGGCACCCTCATCGCCAGCGCGGGTCACGCGCGGCTCAGGCGTTGCCTTTGGCGCTGCCGCGCGACCCTCGACCCGCGGTGAAGTCTTCTGCTCGCGCCGGGCTTCCGTTTCGCGCTCCGCCGTTTTCGCCCAACCGTCCCGGAGCGTGACCGTGCGGTTGTAGACCCGCCGGTCGCGCCGTGAATCGACGGGGTCCTCGAAGAAGTAGCCGAGCCGTTCGAACTGGTAGCGGGCGCCGGGCGGGTCACCCGCCACGCTCGGCTCGATCAGCGCGTCGGGTATGACGACGAGCGATTCCGGGTTCAGGTAGGTGAGGAAATCGACGTCCTCATCCGCGTCGGGCTCCGGCACGGTGAAGAGGCGGTCGTAGAGCCGCACCTCGCACGGCAGCGCGTGCGCCGCCGAAACCCAATGGATCGTGCCCTTCACCTTTCGCCCATCAGGCGTGGCGCCACCACGCGATTCCGGGTCGTAGCTGCAGCGCAGCTCGACGATCTCGCCGCTCGCGTCCTTCACCACCTCATCGCAGCGGATGATGTACGCGTAGCGCAGCCGCACCTCGCGGCCGGGCGCCAGACGGTGGAACCCGCGAGGCGGATTCTCCATGAAGTCGTCCCGCTCGATGTACAGCTCGCGGGAGAAGGGGACGGGCCGCGAGCCCTCCTTCGGCACGTCGTGCGGCCAGTAGGGTGCGTCGAACGTCTCCACCTGCCCCTCGGGGTAGTTCGTGATGACGACCTTGAGCGGCCGCAACACGCACAGCACCCGGGGCGCGCGATGATTGAGGTCGGCGCGGATCGCGTACTCGAGCTTGCCGATGTCCGCGCGCGATTCGGCTTTCCCGATCCCGATCATGTCCGCGAACGCCCGCAGCGCTTCCGGCGTCACGCCTCGCCGGCGCATCCCGGCGATGGTCGGCATGCGCGGGTCGTCCCAGCCGGCGACGTGACCCTCCCGCACGAGCTGGAGCAGCTTCCGCTTGCTCGTGATCGTGTAATCCACGTTGCGCCGGGCGAACTCGTATTGCCGCGGACGACAGGGTACGCTGGTGTTCTCGACGATCCAGTCGTACAGCTCGCGGTTGTTCTCGAACTCGAGCGTGCAGATCGAGTGCGTCACGCACTCGAGCGCGTCTTCGATAGGGTGCGCGAAGTCGTAGAGCGGATAGATGCACCACCTGTTGCCGTGCCGGTAGTGCGGCGAGTGCCGGATCCGATAGAAGATCGGGTCGCGCATCAGCATGTTCGGCGAGGCGAGGTCGATCCTGCCGCGGAGCACGTGGGCGCCGTCCGGGAACTCGCCAGCGCGCATGCGACGGAACAGCTCGAGGTTCTCCTGCGGGTCGCGGTCGCGGTACCGCGTGGGCCGGCCCGGCTCGGTGACGGTGCCGCGCGACTCGCGGATCTCGGCATCGCTCGAGCTGTCCACGTACGCCAGCCCCTTGAGGATCAGCTCCTCGGCGAAGCCGTACATCTGCTCGAAGTAGTCGGACGCGAAGTAGAGGTGCTCGCCCCAGTCGAAGCCGAGCCAGCGAACGTCCTCGAT
>DATMSC010000370.1:0-11627 GCA_035565595.1 Longimicrobiales bacterium
ACGCCGGAGCTGATCAGACGTGCTGCAGCGCGCGTCGTCGCCGCCAGACGCTCGGGTGACGCCTTGCTGGTGGTCGTGTCGGCGATGGGGCATACGACCGACGAATTGCTGGAGCTCGCCCGGAGCGTGTCACCCGATCCGGTGAAGCGCCACCCCCGCGAGGTCGACATGTTGCTGACCACCGGGGAGCGTGTTAGCATGGCTCTGCTCGCCATGGCCGTGCGCGACCTGGGCGTCGAGGCGGTCAGCCTGACCGGTTCGCAGGCGGCGATCATCACGGACGACGCGCACACTGTCGCCCGGATCGAGGAGATTCGCGGCGGCCGCGTCCGGGAGGAGCTGGACGCGGGGCGGGTCGTCATCGTCGCGGGATTCCAGGGAGTGAGCCGCGGCCGGGAGATCACGACTCTCGGGCGGGGCGGCTCCGATACGACGGCCGTGGCGCTGGCGGTTGCCTTTCGCGCCGAACGCTGCGACATATACACGGACGTCGACGGCGTCTTCACGGCGGACCCCCGCCGGATACCGGACGCCCGGCTCATACGCGCCCTCGACTATCGGGAGATGCTGGAGCTGGCCACGTCGGGCGCGCAGGTGGTGCACCCGCGCGCGGTGGAAATGGCTGCGAGATTCGGGGTACCGCTCCGCGTGCTCTCGTCCTTCCGCGACGATACGCAGACCGGCACTTCGATAACGAATAGAGAGCAATCAATGGAAGACATGATACTGACCGGCATCGCCACGGACGGCGGTTTCGCGCGCCTGTCGCTGAGCGGGTTGCCGGCCGGAATGCACGCGACGACGGAGGTGCTCCGGGAGCTGTCGCTCGCCGGGATCAGCGTGGACATGGTGGTGCAGGCCGACCGCCCGGATGGGCACCGGGAATTGCAGCTCACGGTGAGGGAGGCCGTCCTCCCCGAAGCGCGGGCGTTGTGCGAGCGACTGACGGGACGGCTCGGGGCAGACAAGCCGCGGGTGCGGGCAGGACTTACGCGGATCGCGCTGGTCGGGCGGGGTATGCACGGGCGACCTGGAGTCTATGCGCGGGCGTATGAGGCGCTCCTGGCCGGAGATATCGAGGTCCACGCGCTGTCGACGTCGTCGGTGTCTATAACGCTGCTGGTGGACGCCGCGCAGGAGGACGAGGCCGTCCGGCGCCTGCACGACGCGTTCGCGCTGGGCGCGGAACCGGAGGCGAACGCGGCATGAGAGTCGCCATCCTGGGCGCCACCGGCGCCGTCGGCCGCACCATGCTGCGGGTCCTGGAAGAACGGGAGTTCGCCGTCGACGAGATCGTGCCGCTCGCCTCGTCGCGCTCGGCGGGTACCCAGCTCACCTGGCGCGGGCGCGAATGGACGGTTCGCGTGCCCGAGCCCGGCGTGTTCGAGGGGTGCGACATCGCGCTATTCTCCGCCGGCGCCGCGCGCAGCCGCGATTGGGCTCCCGTCGCAGCCAGCGAAGGGGCCGTTGTCATCGACAACTCCTCGGCCTGGCGGCGTGATCCTGAAGTCCCGCTGGTCGTCCCCGAAGTGAATGGACCGCGGATAGCGGACCGCCCGAAGGGGATCATCGCGAACCCGAACTGCTCGACGATCCAGACGGTCGTGGCGCTCGAGGCGCTGCGCCGGGTCGCGGGGCTGCGCCGGTTCGTGGCAACCACCTTCCAGTCGGTGTCCGGCGCCGGCGAGAGCGGTATCGTCGCCCTGCGCCGGGAGCTCGAGGGACAGACGGCGGAGGGCTCGCCGTTCCCCGCGCCGATCGCCCGGAACGTAATTCCCCGTATCGGTGCGCCGGGCGAGACGGGCTGGACCGATGAGGAAGAAAAGATGCGGCACGAGAGCCGCCGCATCCTCGAGCTGCCGGAGTTGTCGGTCGCGGCCACGTGTGTGCGCGTGCCCGTCGAGATCGGCCACAGCGTCGAGGCAGCCGTCGAGCTGGAGCGGCCGCTCACCGTCGACGAAGCGTATGACGCGCTGGCCCGCATGCCGGGAGTCGAGGTCGTGCGGGAGGGAACTCGCGATCCGCTCCCCATCGACGTCGCCGGCCGGGACGTAGTCCTGGTAGGACGGGTCCGCGTCGATCCCGATCTGCCGAACGTGCTGCACCTCTGGATCGTAGGCGACAACCTGCGGAAGGGGGCGGCCACCAACGCGGTGCAGATCGCCGAGCGCGTAGCCGATGAGTGAAGCTGCTCGCGACCACGGCCGCGGGCAGGAGACCACGAGTAGCCGAACCCGCCGGGAGTCCAGCGCCGGCGGGGTGGTCTACAGGCGGAACGGCGTTACACGCTTCCTCCTCATCCGGGACCCTTACAACAATTGGGGGTTGCCGAAGGGACACATCGAGGAGGGCGAGACAGCCATGGAAGCGGCCGAGCGCGAGGTGCGCGAGGAGACCGGGCTGACCCACCTCCGGTCCGTCACGGAGCTGCCCACCATCGACTGGTACTTCCGCGACCAGGGTCAGCTCGTCCACAAATTCTGCCGGTTCTTCCTGATGGAGTCGCCCAGCGGCGACGCGCGGCCACAGCTCGCCGAGGGCATTTCCGACTGCCGCTGGCTCCCCCTCGACGAGGCGCTCGCGCTTCTGACCCACGACAACGCCCGCCAGGTCCTGCGCGCCGCCGGGGAGCTCCTCCGCGCCAAGCCCGACCTCTGACGGGCGTGCGGAATCGCCACGTAACCCCCGCCACACCCGGATCGTTTCTCCCGCGCTCAGGGCGACATTCCTACTTCAACGCCGTTGGCAGTAGCCTCGACCCGAGGTTGCCTTCGACGCCGTGCGTTGCGATTGTTATAGGCTGTGCAGGCGCCTTCGGGCGTGACCCGTTGATACTCATTCGGACACAGTGACGTGACTGAAGCGGGATATAGAGACATTACGATCATAGGCGGCGGGCCTACCGGGCTGTTCGCCGCGTTCTACGCGGGGTTGCGGGGCGTCACGGCGAGAATCATCGATTCGCTCCCGGAGCTGGGCGGCCAGCTCACGGCGCTCTATCCCGAGAAGTACATCTACGACGTCGGCGGCTTCCCACAGATCGGCGCGCGCGAGCTGGCGAAGAACCTCGTCGAGCAGGGACTCCAATTTGGCGCGGACGTGCACCTCGAGGAACAGGTCCAGGGGATCGAGTACGAGGGCAATCGGATCGTGCTGACCACGGATCGCGGTCGTTACCTCACGGGCGCGGTCGTCCTGGCTGCCGGCAAGGGTGCCATGACGCCTCGTCCGCTGGAGTGTCCGGGTTACGACAGGCTCCTGGGCAAGGGTGTCGCCCACCACGTGAAGGATCCTGCCGAATACGATGGAAAGCGGGTGCTGATCGTCGGCGGTGGCGACTCCGCGGTGGACTGGGTGCTGAACCTGGACGGCCGCGTCGAGCGCCTGATCCTGATCCACCGGCGGAGCGGGTTCCGCGCCCACGCGCACTCCATGGCGCTGCTCAACCAGGCCGTAGATGCGGGCCGTGTCGAGCTTCTCACCTTCCGGGAGATGCGCGAGGTTCACGGCGACACGCACGTGACCGGCGCCACCGTCTTCGATAACCGCACCGGCGAAGAGCAGTATTTCGAGCTGGACGCCGTGCTCGCGCTCATCGGGTTCAAGCCCGACCTCGGTCCCCTCGCGGGCTGGGGGCTCGAGCTCGAGAAGAACACGATCCGCGTCGACAGCACGATGCGGACGAATCTTCCGGGCGTCTTCGCGGCCGGAGACATCGTGACCTACGAGGGCAAGCTGGAGCTGATCGCGACCGGCTTCGCCGAAGCGGCGATCGCGGTGAACTACGCCGTCCACCACATCAACCCGTCGGCGCGCGTCAGCCCCGGCCACTCCACGAACCTGAAAGTCTTCAAGGAGCGGGAAGCGGCCGCGGCACCGGAACTTACGACAGCGGACGCATGACGCAGCGTTGATCGCGCCCGGAGCGGGGTGGCACGCTTCGTGAACGCCCGATGGGACGGCTGGTGGGCCACGATTCCCGGTGCGCGATCAATGGCTGAACGAGACCGAACGGTGCTGCTCGTGGAGGACAACGAGGACAACCTCGTGGTTTACCGCACCATACTCCAGCACGTCGGCTACAACGTCATCGAGGCGCGCGACGGGGAGGAGGGTCTGCGGCGGGCGGAACACGACCACCCGGACCTGATCCTGATGGACATATCCATCCCCAAGATCGACGGGTGGGAAGCGACTCGCCGGTTGAAGCAGTCGCCTGACACGCGTGACATCCCGGTCATTGCACTTACGGCGCACGCCCTCGAGGAAGACCGCCAGAAGGCCGCGCTCGCCGGGTGCGATGGCTACCTCGCCAAGCCCGTCGAGCCCCGGCGCGTCGTGGAGGAAGTCGAGCGCTTCCTTGGCGCGCCAGACTCGCAACCCGATCAATGACAACGGCATAGGGCTGGGATCAGCGCAAACGCCAGGGCCCGCCAGAGCGAAGTTCGCGCATCGCTGACGGCCGCGATGACGTGATTGGGATGGCTCCGGTGGGCGGCCGCGCCGTGGCATTGTGCGAACCCTGCCACGAGAGACGCTGCCAACCGCCGCCGCTGGACCTCCTGTCAGCGGAACGCCCCTGCCGCAGGACGGTTCAGCCCTCGATTAGCCCTGGCCCCAGCCTTAGCCCTCGCCCTATGTCGTTCTCACCAGACGTGCCGGTCGGTGGCCTGCAGCGCGGCGAGGATGGCAGCCCGATCGAGCGACTCGGACACCGCGGCGGCACCGGTGAGCACGGCCGACTCCCGCACGTCCGCAATCCGCCCGCATACCACGACATAAGTGTAGCCATGCGCTTCGGCGAATCCGGCCGCGTCGAGCGCAATGGGCTGGGAGCCGGGGATCTCGGCCAGGGCGTGAAAGACCGCGCGGGCTGCAGTCTGGATGCGGCCTAGCGGCGTCCCGGCGCCTTCGGCTTCTCCCACGAGCTGGTGTCCTTGCCATTCCAGCTCCACGCGGCACTTCGCCTTGCCCCCGACTCGTCTCTGCACCTCGAACCGGGTGAGTACTGCACGCGATCCCGCGTATGGCACGCTGGAGTTGCTGGCAACCGGAAAACCGCTGTTGGCGGGTGTGGAGCCCGCGACCTGCGCAACGCTCACGATGCGCCGGTCGATGTCGATGCCGAGCCCTGCCATGAGCGCGGATTCCACGTTCCGGACGATGAGCTTCGGCTGCTTGTCCGGCGAGGCCAGGACGTGGATCCTGGCGATCGTCCCGGCGGGGTCCCACACGATGTTGACGGCGAGGATGCCGGCCAGGCGTGAGAGCAGCGCCTCGACCTCGCGATGCAGGGCGGTTGACGGAGACGTCGACATAAAGCCAGAGCGAGTGGGAGAATCCGGGTGGCGAAGGTAGTCACCGGACCGGGAGCGCGCCAGCGAGCACGGCTCACGGCACCCGCCCGGTCGAGACCGGTACGGCCGCGCTAGAAGATTCCGCGGACTCCTCGCCAGATTCGCCCGAGGATACCGCCGCCCGGCTGCCGCCAGTGGAGCGGACAGTAGTCGCGCGGTTCAGTCCCCCGCAGGAAGTACTCGGTGCGGATCGATTCGAGCGGACACTCGTTGGTGGCTACGTGACCGCTCTCCACGTCAATGGACATGGCGATGACTGACGGGGGAGGAGCCCACCCCGCGGGCGCGGGGCGGTCGCGGTAGACCTCGGCCATCATCGCACCCCAGACCGGCGCGGCGACCGTGCCACCGCCGGCGCCGGCGAAAATCGTTTGGGGGCGGTCGAAGCCGATCCAGATCCCCGCGACGAGGTCTGACGTCATCCCGATGAACCAGGCGTCCTTCGAGTCGTTCGTCGTGCCGGTCTTCCCTGCGGCCGTGTAGTGGAAGCCCGCGCTCCGCACGGCGGTCCCGGTGCCGCGGTCGACGACGTCCTGGAGCATGTTCACGGTCAGGAATGCGACGCCCTCGTCGAGGACGCGCTCGACGGGCACCGGCGCACGCCACAGCACGCTACCGTGCCGGTCCTCGACGCGGGTGATCAGCGTCGGCCGGACGCGGTACCCGCCGTTCGCGAACGCGGCGTACGCGGCGACGAGCTCGATGGGGACGACCTCGGCGGACCCGAGGTGGATGGACGGGTATTCGGGAATCGGCGTGGACAGGCCGAGCGCCCGCGCCATCGAAGCCACCCGGGCTTCACCGACCCATGAACCCACCCGCACGGCCGCCGAATTCGACGACACGGCGAGCGCTTCCCGCATGCTGATCGCGCCGATGTTGGCCGCATGGTCGCCGGGCTGCCAGGGCGGCGACCCGCCGTCGGCGGCTAGAACGACCGGCGACGTCTCGATCCGCGTGGTGACGGGCAATCCGTGGCTCAGCGCGGCGGCGTAGACGATCGGCTTGAACGCGGACCCGGGCTGTCGGCGTGCGGCGAGTGCCCGGTCGAACTGGGAACGTCCGAAGTCGCGGCCGCCGACCAGCGCGCGAACCGTGCCCGTCCGCGGATCGAGCGCCACGACCATCCCCTCGAGGTACGGCGAGCCACTGCTCGTGCTGTCCATCGCGGCGGCCTCGGGCGAGCCGGGCGTGGGGTGCCGATACGTGCCGTACGCGCCGCCCTCGATCCGCTCGAGCTGCTCTTCGAGTGCTTTCATCGCGGCTCGCTGCGCAACCGGATCGAGGCCTGTGTACACGTTGTAGCCGCGGACGTCCGCGTCCGCGCCGAAGCGTTCGCGCAGCTCCGCCCGGACTGCGGCAATGAAATGCGGCGCCGGGCCGGCCGCCTCCTGCGGCGGCCTCACCGCCAGCGGGCGCCCCTTCGCCGCGTCCGCCTCCGCCTCGGGAATCACGCCCTCCCGGGCCATGACATCCAGCACCACGTTCCGGCGGGCGACCGCGCGCTCCGGGTTACGGCGGGGATTGTACCCCTCGGGGCTCTGGATCAGACCGATGAGGAGCGCGGCTTCGGCGGCGTCCACCTGCGCGACAGGCTTCCCGAAATAGCTGCGGGCGGCAGCCTCCACCCCGTAGAGGCCGGATCCCATGTAGACCTGGTTGAGGTACAGCTCGAGGATCTGTTGCTTGCTCAACATGCTCTCGATCCGGGGCGCGAGCCAGACCTCACAGAGCTTCCGGCGGATCTTCTCACCCCGGGGCAGCTCCTCCGGGAACACGTTCCGGACGAGCTGCATGGTGATCGTGCTGAACCCCTCCCTGAACGAGAGAGACGTCAGATCCCGCCACGCCGCGCGCGCCACACCTCGCAGGTCCACGCCGGAATGACTCCAGAAGCGCCTGTCCTCGACCGCCACGAAACCGTCGCGGACGAGCGGCGGGATCTCGGAGATGGAGACGACCGTGCGCCGCTGGGGAGACAGGTCGGCGATGACGGAGCCGTCAGCGGCGAAAACGCGGCTCGCCTCCGGCGGTCTGTAGTCGCGCAGCTCGGCGACGGAGGGACACCCCAGGTCGAAAACGGTGACCGCCGGTGCCCGGGAACAGGCCGCGGCGAGCGGGAGGAACAGCGTCGCGAGGATTCCGGATGCACGTCTCATGGCGGTGTACTACACCGCTATCGCAGCATCCTTCCCCCATCGACGACCAGGATCTCGCCGGTTACCCAGTCGCTGGTGGCGAGATAGAGGACCGCGCGGGCAACGTCCTCCGGGGTCCCGGTTCGCCCCAGCGGCGTCGCCTCCCGGTCACGGCGGATCTCCTCGGGAGTCATTGATTCGGGAGGCAGGATGGTGCCGGGCGCCACGCAGTTCACGCGTATGTCCGGCGCCAGCGCCCGCGCCAGCACCCGCGTGAGATGGACGAGCCCCGCCTTGGACACGCTGTGGTGCGCGTAGGAAGGCCACGGCCGGAACGCCGAGAGGTCGGCGATGTTGATGATGCAGCCGCCGCCGTCGCGTTTCAGCAGAGGCGTTGCGGCCTGGGCAAGGAGGAAGGGACCCTTCAGGTTGACGGCGAGCACCCGGTCCCATTCGGCCTCCTCGATGGCCAGGACGGGCGTGGAGTTGAACGTCGATGCGCTGTTGACGACGAGGTCGAGCCGGCCGAAGCTCTCGCCCGTGCGCCGGACGAGCTCGCGCACATCCTCCGCCACGGCGACGTCGGCACGCACGGTGAGGGCGCGCCTCCCCAACGCAACGACTTCTGAGGCGGTGCGCTCCGCGTCATCGGCGGAACCGAGATAGTCGATTACCACGTCCGCGCCGGCGCGTGCGAGCGCGAGCACGAGCGCGCGTCCCACCCGGTGCGCGCCGCCGGTGACGATGCAGACCTTGCCGGCCAGCTCCATACGCGCAAGGTAGTGGCACGATCCGGGCCGGGCAATTAATCTTTCGCCGGCATCGGCGGCGCCCGGCGAAGAGGTACGCCGGTCGCCCGGCGGAATGGTTTTGCAGGCAGGAGCTCGTTGGAAATGGCGAAATCTGACCGGCTGGTCGCGATAGTCACAGGCGGAAGCCGCGGGATCGGTCTGGCCACGGCGCGCTCTCTCGCGGGGCGCGGGATCGCCGTCGTCATCGGTGCACGGTCCCCGGCGGGCGTGGAGCAGGCCGTTGCAGATATCGAAACCTCGACCGGCGCGACCGGGCACGTACTCGGAGTGCAGTGCGATGTCCGCCGTTACGAAGATTGCCAGCGGCTGGTCGCGGCGGCGGTCGACCGCTTCGGCCGGCTCGACATTCTCGTGAACAACGCCGGCGTCGGCGTATATGCCAGGGCAGACCAGCTCTCGCCCGAGGATTGGCGCAACATGATCGGCACCAATCTCGACGGCGTATTCTACTGCTGCCGCGAAGCGATTCCGCACCTCGAGCGGCAAGGCGGCTGGATCATCAACATCGGGAGCCTGTCCGGAAAACACGCGTTCCGGAACGGCACGGCCTACAACGCGTCGAAGTTCGGGCTCGTGGGGTTCAGCGAAGCGCTGATGGAGGACGTTCGCCACGCCGGGATACGCGTGAGCCTGATCATGCCGGGGAGCGTCGCTACAGGATTCTCCGGATCCGAGCCGGGTCCCGGCGATGCCTGGAAAGTCCAGCCGGAAGACGTGGCACAGGTCGTCCTGGATCTCCTCGACTTCCCCGCGCGGACAATGCCCAGTCGAGTCGAAATGCGGCCCACCCGGCCGCCCGTGAAGTAGCGGGCCGGCGGGCGAGTGCCTGCTGGCGTCGAACAGGAGAGATAAATGGCTGGTGAAATCCGGATCGAGCGCGATTCGCTCGGCGAGATGCAGGTGCCGGCGGATGCGCTCTGGGGCGCGCAGACGCAGCGCGCCGTCGAAAACTTCCCGATCAGTGACCTGCGTCTGCCGCGCGAATTCATTGGCGCGCTCGGCCTGATCAAGCGGGTCGCCGCCGAGACGAACCGCGAGCTGGGGCTGCTCGACCCGGAGGCCGCCGCGGCCATTGTGGCTGCCGCCGACGAGGTCTCGCGCGGCGATCACGACAGGCACTTCGTGCTCGACGTCTTCCAGACGGGGAGCGGGACCTCGACGAACATGAACGCGAACGAGGTCATTGCGTCGAGGGCGCAGCAGATCCGCGGCGGCGGTCCGCGCATCCATCCGAACGACCACGTGAACCTCGGCCAGTCGTCGAACGACGTCTTCGCGACTGCGATGCAGGTCGCGGCGTGCGTGCGCATCGAGCGCGAGTTGCTCCCCGCCATGGAGCGGCTGCGCGCGGCGCTGGCCGAAAAGGCGGAGGCGTTCGACTCGATCGTGAAGTCGGGGCGGACGCACCTGATGGACGCCACGCCAGTGCGACTGGGTCAGGAGTTCAGCGGTTTTGCCAGCCAGATCGCGCACGGTATCCGCCGCGTCCGCGAAGCGGCCGCCGACATGGCGGAGCTACCGCTCGGCGGGACGGCGGTGGGCACGGGCATCAACACGCACCCCGAGTTCGCGCGCCGCGCCATCGCCCGCATCAGTGAGGCGACGGGACTGCCGTTCCACGAGGCCGGGAACCACTTCGAACGGCAGGCCACCCGCGACACGGTCGTGTACGCCCACGGCGCGCTCAATACCGTCGCCGTCTCGCTCACGAAGATCGCCAACGACCTCCGCTGGCTCGCCAGCGGGCCGCGCGCGGGGCTGGCCGAGATCACGCTCCCGGCCATTCAGCCGGGCTCGAGCATCATGCCGGGCAAGGTCAACCCCGTCATCCCCGAAGCCGTGACGATGGTCTGCGCGCAGGTGATGGGGAACCACACCACCATCACGATCGGCGGGCTGGGCAGCTACTTCGAGCTGAACGTCATGATGCCCGTCATGGCGCACGCCATCCTCGAGTCGGCCCAGATCCTCGCCAGCGCGTGCATTGTCCTGGCGGACAAGTGTATTGCGGGAATCACGGCGAACGAAGAGCGGTGCCGCGAGTTGCTCGAAGGAAACCTGTCGCTGGCCACGGCACTCGCCCCGAAGATCGGCTACGATGCTGCGGCGAGCATCGCGAAGGAGGCGTTCCAGCGGGGGCTCACCGCGCGCGAAGTCGCCCGGGAAAAGCAGGTGCTGCCGGAGGACGAGCTCGACCGGGTGCTGGACGTCCGGGCGATGACCGAGCCGGGCATCCCTACCGGCTGATCCGGACGGATTCGTCCATACGCGAAACGGCCGGGCGCTCTCCGCAGAGCGCCCGGCCGTTCCACATCGCATCACTGCCCAATTCCTGACGGCCGATCATGCCATGGCGGACGTCCCCTCCGAACGTTCGCCCACGAACATCGAGAACGCGCGGCTCGACGAACCCGCCGCGGTCAACTTGAAGGTGTACCGGCCGGCGTGTGGGAAGATGACGCGTTCGAGCGGCATCACGAGTCGCGTCTGCGGCGGCGGCCGCCCCTCGACGTAAGGCGTCACCTCCGTGTGTCCCTGGATGGTGAGCACCTTCTGGTCCCGATCGTCCACCAGGTCCACCCGCAGCGGCTGACGACCTTCCTCCCCGCGCGCCCACTCGACGATGAACACCACGGTCATGCGGTCCTGCATCGCCGGAAAGCCGGGCGCGTGCAGCTCGTTGAAGATCCCCAGCACATCCAGCTTGCCATCGGCCCTTTCGCGTGCGTCGTCGCACGCCAATGCCAGAATCAGTTCCATGGCCGCCGAAGATGCTGGCCGCCCTGACCAAAGTCAACGCGCGGAATAGCGGCTCGCAATGGCACGCTTCTTCCCCTCCGGCGGGGGCCGTTGAAAACGGGCGGTACGACCGCGACGCGCGCGCCAGCCGGCGACCGTCGCGCGGCTGGCGGCACCTCGACCATCGGAGGGGGCTACCATGATGGAACGTCGGGGATGGCGACGCCGGCTGATCGTGCTCTGCTGCGCCGGGCTCTGCTCGCTGGCGGCTTGCGAAGACGATGATGACGGCTTCCTCGTGATCGTCGGTCCGGGGGGCAAGGGATTGCGGGGCGTATGGACCGGCTTCTCACAGGTGTCGAGCGGGCCGGCGGCGCTGAGCGGGCTCGCGGAGCCTGGCTCCACTACGTTCACCTTCCCGATCGCGCTTGATCTCGGCCACGACAACAGGTTCGTCCTCCGAACCGTGAGCTTCCCGACATCCAGCGGCCAGGCCGATGGCGACCGGACGTGCACAGGGCTCTTCGCCCGGCAGGGTCACTACATCGAGTTCTTCCCCAACGAAGTCTGCCGCGCACTGC